>JASLEW010000979.1 GCA_030150965.1 Thermoanaerobaculia bacterium
GCCGGCCGGCGGGCCGGAGGTCAGGAGCCGCCGCCGGCGCCCTTCGCCGCGGCGACCACGGCGAAGCCGGCGCTGGCCGTCTGCACGGCGGCCGTGGGAGCGGCCGAGGCCGCCGCCGCGGAGGGCCCCATCGTCACCACCAGCCGGTACTCGCCCGGGGCCAGGCCGGACGGGATCCGCAGCGAGGCCTTGATCTCGTCCGGCTTGGCGCCGCCGCCCGCATGGCCGGCCACCTGGAGCGCCGCCGGCCCCAGGTCCCTGCCGTCGGCCGACTCCACCCGGGCCGCCGGCGTGAATCCGCCGGCCGCCCAGTTGTAGCCCACCAGCGCCAGCGGCAGCTCCTGGCCGGGCACCAGCGCCGGCCGCGAGGCCGGGATGTACGGGTGGTCCTGCATCATGAACGGATAGGGGGCGTCCCTCTGCGCGCCGCGCGGCGGCTCGCGGACGATCATCCAGCGGCCCGGGGTCTCGGGGAAGAACGGCGGCAGCACCACGGCCCCGGGCTCGGCGAAGGCGGGCACGGTGAGCCGCTCGGCCCGCATGCCGTAGGCGCCGGTCGAGCCGTTGCGCACCAGCACGCGCAGCCAGTACTGGCCGGGCCCCAGCTCCAGATGGCCGAAGAACTTGAGCCCCCCCTCGCGCAGCGCCGGCGGCGCCTTGGCGGTGTCGAAGCGCATCGCCTGGTCGAAGTAGTCCTCGATCTGCCCCTGGGCGTCGATGGCGTAGGCGTAGATCTCCGCCGGCAGCGCCGGCCCGTCGCTGCCGGCCAGCAGGGACGGACCGCCGGCCTCGATCACCACCGGCACGTAGGCCTTCGCCGCCGCGGTGCGGAACGGCGCCGCGAGCACCGCCACGTCCACGGTGCCGGCGCGGCCGGCGCTCATCAACGCATCGGCCGCGGCCAGGCTCTTGGCCAGGGAGCTCTCCCTGGCGTAGGCGACCGGCGCGTAATAGCCCGTGCGGTAGGAGACCTGCACGGCACGCGAGCCGTTCTTCAGCTGCACGCGCAGCTTGTGGTACTGGCCGTCGTGCTTGAGGTCCGCCGGCTGGATGGTCAGCACGTAGGTGACGCTGGTCTGCTTGAGCAGACGGTCCATGGCGGCGCCCAGGTCGTTGAAGCTGCGGAACAGCTCGCCGCCGGTGTCCCTGGCCATCTGGAACAGCGTCGCCTCGCCCGAGGCGCGGGTCGGCCCCAGGCCGCCCTGGGCGCGCAGGCCGCCGATGTCGACCGACTGGATCACGCAGTTGCTGCGCCGGAACGATTCGAGCATCGCCTCGAGCAGGTTGTTCTGCCGCGTGCTGCCGAAGCGGGCGTCGGAGTCGACGTTCTGGCTCAGGCCGAACTGCGCCTGCTGCGACATCGCGTCCTGCTCCTCCTTGCTCTCGGCGCCTTCGAGGAAGGAGCTGTTGAATCCCTCCGAGAAGTAGACCACCTGCTTGCGGCCGCTGACGCTCGACATCAGGCGTCCCAGGTCGGCGAGCCCGCGGGTCATCGCCGAGACCTGGGCCATCTGGTTCTCGCGGTTGGCGCGCTCGCTGGCGCGGGCGGTCTCCGACAGGCTCTGGATCATCGCCTGCTGGGCGTTGGCCTTGGCGCTGCCGTTGTCGGGGTTGCGGCCGCTCTGCAGGAACTCGGCCTTGAGGTCGTCCGCCACCAACCGCAGCGGGTCGGGGGAGCGGTCCACCAGCTCGGGCAGCCCGAGGTGATCGATGGCCGCCGCGATCTGCCGCCGGTCGGAGGTGAAGCCGAGCACCAGGCGCGGTCCGGTGCTCGCCGCATAGGTGGCCACCGCCACCAGGTCGGACGGCACCAGCTGCTTGAGCATCACCTCGCGCGCCGCCTCGCGCGCCTTGACGATCGAGCGCGACTCGGAGTACGCCAGGTCGAACAGCAGCAGGAAGTGGCGCCGCGCCTCGACCGGGATCGGCGCCGACAGCGCCTGGCTGGCCGGCAGCGACAGGTCCACCATGTCGAAGCCGGTGATGCTCTGCCGGGCCTTGCCGTCGTAGACCTCGAAGTCGGCGGCGGTCAGACCGCGCACCGGCTCGCCGTCCTTGGTGACCTGGACCGGGATCTCGACCGCGGTCACCTGGGAGGACTCGGAGAAACCCGGCGGCTGCGCCGGGGACGCCGCGGCCGGGGCCGGTCCGCCGGGCCAGCCGGTGACGGCGCTCCACGCCAGCAGGCCGGCAAAGCCGGCGGCGGCGGCTCTCCAGGGGAAACGGCTCCGGCCCGCTGCGGTCCGGTCCTGCGGTCGGCGACTCATGATCTCTCCTCCTTCACCTCGGATACGCGCCGCCGCCAGGCGGCACCGGTCGGCAGCCTCCCTGGGTCCACGGCCCCCTGCGGTTGCCTCTTCGCCAGCTCCACGATCCAGCCCTCAACGCACCACCTCGAACGGCACCGAGCTCATCTCCTGGCGGCCGGTCCGCGGATCGGTCACCGCCACCTGGAGCTGGTAGCGGCCGGCGCCGAGACCGGTCGGGCTGAACGTCGCCAGCAGCTTGTCCAGCCCCGAGACGCCGGTCGGGGTGCGCGCCACCAGCTCCAGACGCCCCCCGGGCAGGGCGGTGCCGTCGGCGCCGACCACCTTGCCCTGGAGCGCCAGGTTGCCGGCTCCCAGGTTGTAGGCGACCAGGCACAGCTTGGCCTGCTCGCCACCGTCCAGGGCCGCCAGCGCCGCCGGCACGTAGGGCTCGCCGTTGACGGTGAACGGATAGACCACCGTCTGCCTGGAGCTCTTCGCCGCGGCCCGCTCGCGCACCATCAGCCAGCCGCCGTGCGAGTCGATGAAGAACGGCGGCAGCAGCACCGGCTTGCCCGCCTCGTAGGTGGGGATCGACAGCGGCTCCGAATGCACGGCGGTGCGCCCGCTCTCCGCGTCGCGCACCAGGACGCGCACCCGGTACTCGCCGGGCGGCAGGTCGAGGTGCCCGTAGTACTTGAGGCCGGCCCGCAGGACGTCCTTGCCCATCTTGGCCAGGTCCACCGCCACGCGCTGGGTGAAGAAGTCCTGCATCTCGCCGTGGCTGTCGCTCACGTAGGCGTAGATCTCGACGTTCAGCTTCTTGCCCTGGTGCCCTGCCGCCAGGCGCTGGCCGCCGACCTCGACGATCACCGGCACGTAGGCGCGCTGCGCCTGGGCGCGGAAGGAGCTCACCAGCACGTTGAGGTCCAGGTCGGAGCGCGGAGCCGCGCTGGCGATGCCGTCCGAGGCCAGGAGCACCTTGGCCAGCGGATCGAGGTCCTGGAAGGGGCGCGGCGCGTAATAGCCGGCGCGGTAGGAGAGCTTCGCGCCCGGCACCCGGGTCTTGACCTGGAGGTGCCGGAAGGCGCCGTTGGCCTTGAGGTCGGAGCGCTCGAAGGTGAGCACGTAGGTGACGGTCGAGCGGTCCAGCACGCGCCCCAGCTGCGCCTTGAAATCGTTGTCGTCGGTGAACAGCTCGCCGCCGGTCTCGTTGGCCATCTCGAACAGCTCTTCCTGGCCGCTGGCGCGGGTCTCGCGCTGCTGCAGGGTGGCGTCGCCGCGGGCCTGGAGGCCGCTGATATCCACCGCCTCGATCACGCAGTCGGCGCGCTGGAACTCGCGCAGCATGCGCCGCATGTCGCCCTGGAGGTTGGTGTTGCCGTAACGGTTGTCGTTGTCGACCTGGCCGATCAGGCCGAACATGATATTCAGGTTGTCGGCCTCCTGCTCCTCGCCGGTGGTGTCGTGGCCGACCAGCAGGCGGCTGTCGAACCCTTCCGAGAACAGGATCACGTGCTTGCGCCCCGGCACCGAGCCCAGCACCTTGGCCAGCTCGCCCAGGGACTGGAGGTAGCTCTTCACCATGTCGCGGCCGTAGGAGCGGTCCGCCTGCTGGACCATGTTGCGGATGCTCCCCAGGTTCTGGGTCATCAGCGCGTCGGCGCGGCCGCGCGACTCCGGCCGCGTGGGGGTGCCCGCGCCGGTGACCCCGGCCAGCGACGGCGGCGCGATGACGAAGCGCAGCGGATCGGGCTTGGCCTCGTTGTAGACGTTGTCGAGGCCCAGCGACAGGATGCCGCGCGCCAGCTGCGCGCGGTCGGGGGTGAACGTCACCACCAGCCGCGGCCCGGTCTGCAGCGAGTAGGTGGCGACCGCCGCCAGGTCCGTCGGCCGCAGCGAGGTGAGCACGAACTCCTGCGCCGCCTGGCGGATGCGCAGCACCGACGAGGGGCTGGCGAAGGAGAGGTCGAAGAGCAGGAGGAAATGGCGGCGCGCGCTCGCCGCGAGCTGCTGCGCGGCGGGCGGGAGGGCGGTCAGGCCGGCGGGCTCCAGCCGGTCGAGGTCGACGACGTCGAAGCTGCTGATGGGCTGCCTCGCGCCGTCGTCGTAGACCTCGAAATCGGCGGCGGTGAGCCCGCGCACCGGCTGGCCGTCGCGCCCCGTCACCTCGACCGGCACCTCCACCGAGACGACGCGGGAGCTCTCCTCGAAGCGCGGCGCCGCCCCTGAAGCGGCGGCAGCGGCGGCGCCGGCGGCGGGAGCGGCCCGGGGCGCCGGCGG
>JASLEW010000373.1 GCA_030150965.1 Thermoanaerobaculia bacterium
CGGCGCCGGCCGCGCCCGCACCGCCGGCCGCGGCGTCCGCCGGCGCCGACACCAGCCCCACCTGGACCGAGCTGCCGCTCAAGTTGGGCGACCAGCCGCCGGGCATCGACCTGGTCCCCGACTTCAGCCCGCTCACCGCGCCCGCCAACGACCTGGCGATCGGCAGCCTGATCGCCGCCATCACCCGCTACGACGTGCGCTACGTCGGCATCCTGGCGACCGACGTGCGGGACACGCTCTTCCTGGCCAACCGCATCCGCGGCCTTGCCGGCAACGTCACCCTGTTCAGCGTCGAGAGCGAGCTGCTGTTCACCCATCCCGAGGTGCACACCTCGCTCTTCGGCACCACCCTGATCTCCAGCTCGCCGCTGTTCACCTCGGTCGCCGCCTGGCAGACGCCCGCGGGGAGGCGCAGCCCGCCGTGGCAGCTCACCGGCTCGTTCCAGAACGGCATCTACCAGGCCGCCGTCGAGCTGACGAGCCCCTGCGCGCTGCCCGCCATGGCGCGCAACGACGCCGGGCCGGTCTGGATCTCGGTGGTGGGGAACGGCTCGGTGTGGCCGCTCGGCGGCGTCGACAGCGGTGTTGGCGGGGGGGGCGCGGAGGGCCGGGAGGGCGAACGGCCCAGGATGCCGAGGGGCCGCGTCGAGGCGGTGCTCTCCTTCGACCGGCTGATCCGCGCCGAGGAGTCGCCCGCCGGGCGGGAGCCGGACGCCGCCGAGCCGGCGAGCCGCGACCTGGGCGCGGCCACCGCGGCCAGCCCCAAGGGCGACCTGGAGCTGCTGTTCTTCGGCGCCCTGCTCTGCCTCGGCGCCTGGTGGCTGCACAAGACGGCGCTGCTGCCGGCGCCGCGCGGGCGCGCCGAGTCGGAGGCCGGCACCCGCCGCCTGCTGCTGGCCGGCCTGGCGGCGCTCGCCCTGCCGGCGGCGGCGCTGCTCGTCCTCTCCGCCCTGGGCCACTGGCGGTGGCGGCGGGAGAGCGCGCCCCTCTCCGGGTGGACGGCCGGCCAGCTGCTCTGCTTCGCCGGCCTGGCGATCGAGTACGGCGTGGTGCTGGCGGCCATCGTCTGCGCCGCCGTGGCGCGCCGGCGCCATCACCCGAATCCGCGCCACCGGCGGTTCCTGAAGGCGGCGGCGGCGGTCCTCGCCGCCGGGGTCGCGGCGGTGGCGCTCCTCGGCTGGTCGGTCGCCTACCTGTGGATGCCGTGGACCGCCGGGTTCGACATGCGCCTGCGCGCCATCGGCAGCGGTCTGTCGCCGCTGGTGTCCTTGATCTGGGTGGTGGCGGCGCTCTACGTCTGGACGCTGGCGGAGCTGGAGCGCCGCCGCCTCACCGCCTGGCAGGAGATCGACTGGCCGGTATCCGAGGCGGTCGCGCCCGCCTTCAAGGGGTGCGGCCATATCCTGGCGGCGATCCGGTGGCTGCTGACGCGCATGGTGCCGCGGAGCCGCTGGCGGCGCCTCCTCCTCGCCGGGCCGGCGCTGGCGGCGGCCGCGCTCGCCGGCTGGGAGATGCAGCCGGTGGCCGAGACCCCCGCCTTCGGCCGGCTGATGGTCCTCCTGTGGGTGGTGCCGGCCATGCTGTCGGGGATCTCCTTCTACCGCTTCCTCAGGGTCTGGCAGCACCTGCGCCGCCTGTTGCAGCGGATCGCCTCGACGCCTTTCGCCGAGCGCCTGGGGGAGCTGTCGGTCGAGCTGAGCTGGAAGCCGATGCAGGCGTTCACCTGGCCCATCCCGCCGTTCCAGACCCTGATCCTCGCCCACCGGCGCCTTGAGCTGCTGCTCGCGGAGGACCGGCTGGCGCTCAGCCGCGACGAGACCGCCGAGCTCCAGCGCGCGGTCGGGAGGGCGCTCGCCCTCGCCTTCGAGGCCAACTCCGGCGGCCGGGGCGCGGAGGAGATCCTGCACCGCGGCGAGGTGCTCCACTTCATCGCCCAGGCCAGCCAGGGGCTCGACCCGGTGCGCAGCGACCCGGTGGTGATGGACTTCTTCGCCATCCGCATCGCCGCCTACCTGCGCTACGTCTTCGCCCAGCTGCGCAGCGCCCTGCTCTCGGGCATCGCGCCCGCCTTCCTGCTGCTGCTCTCCGTCTCCGCCTACACCTTCGAGCCCAAGGGGCCGGTGACGCTCGGGCTCCTGGCCCTCCTCGCCGGCCAGGTCGCCGTCACCCTCTCGGTCTTCGTCGCCATGAGCCGCGACACGGTGCTCAGCCTGGTCGCCGCCAACACCCCGGGCGAGGTCACCTTCGACTCCCACTTCGTCATGAGCGTCCTCAAGTTCGGCGCCGTCCCGCTGCTCGGCCTCGTCGCCACGCAGGTCCCCGCGGCCGGGCAGCTGGTCAACACCTGGCTGCGGCCGCTGCTGCGCCTGGCCGGGGTCGAGTAGCCGCCGAGCGGCCCGGGGCGGCGCGGCGCCCACGGAGCGCGGTGCTCCTGGGACGGGGTACGGCACTCCAAGGTTGGAGCAAGGCACTCCGGAGACGGCGCGTGGCGCTTCAGCGATGGCGCGTGGCACTCTACCCGTTGAGCGACAGCGGGTGAGGCCCGCGGGCGCACGCGCTCTGCTCTGCCAGGGCAGCGGCGACCGCCGCCTGCGGCTCGCGCGAGCGACCTGCTACTCTCCGATAGCTGATGACCCGTCCACGCTTCGACTGCCCGCGGCCGCTGGTGAGGGCGCCCTCGAGGCTCCTCGTCCTCGCCGTCGTCGTCGCGGCGGCCGGCGCCGCCGCCTGCCGCGCGCCGGCGCGGGCTGCCGGTGCCCGGCAGGCAGGGGACCGCATCCGCGTCGGCATCGTCTTCGACAGCGGCGGCAAGGACGACCACTCCTTCAACACCGCGGCCTGGGAGGGCGGGCGGCGGGCGGCGCGCGAGCTGCCGGTCGAGCTGCGCACCGCCGAGCCGGGCGACCCGGCGTCGATCGAGCCGGCGGTGCGCGCCTTCGCCGAGCGCGGCTACGACCTGACGATCGGCGTCGGCTTCGCCCAGGCGCCGGTCCTGGAGGACGTGGCGCGCGACTACCCGCGGCTCGCCTTCGCCGTGGTGGACGGCGTCGTCCAGCGCCCGAACGTCGCGTCGCTGGTCTTCCGCGAGCACGAGGGGGCGTACCTGGTGGGGATGATCGCCGCCCGCGTGTCGAAGAGCGGGGTGCTCGGCTTCGTCGGCGGCATGGACATCCCGCTCATCCACCGCTTCGCCGTCGGTTACGCCGAGGGGGCGCGCGCCGCCGTGCCGGGCGCGCGCGTGCTCGCCAACTACGCCGGCGTCACCGAGGCGGCCTGGAACAACCCGGGGCGCGGCAAGGAGCTGGCGGCGGCCCAGATCAGCCAGGGCGCCGACGTGATCTTCGCCGCCGCCGGCAACACCGGCCTGGGGGTGTTCGACGCCGCCGAGCAGTACGGCGTCTACGTGATCGGCGTCGATTCTAACCAGAACTGGATCAAGCCCGGCCACGTCCTGACCAGCATGGTCAAGCGGGTGGACAACGCCGTCTACCAGATCATCGCCGACCGGGTGGCCGGCCATTTCCACGGCGGCATCCATGCCTACGGCCTGGCCGACGGCGGCATCGGCTACGCCATGGACTCCTACAACCGCGGCCTGATCCCGGACGCGGTGCTGCGCGAGGTCGAGGCGGCGCGCCGGCGCATCATCGCCGGCAGCCTGCGGGTCACCGACGCCATGGCCGCCCCGGCCCAGCGCTGACGCGACGACGCCGCGCCGCGACGACCCGCCGATGCCACGACGCCACGACGTGACGACCCATCGCCTCGCCGACCCGACGACGCCACGACCCGCCGACCCGCCGATCCGCTGCTCCGGTGACGCCACGATCCCAACGACCACGATCCTGCGGCCCGATGACGCGATGAGCGACCAACCCCCGGCCGCGCTGGAGCTCCGCGGCGTCACCAGGCGATTCGGCGCCGTGGCGGCCAACGACGGGGTGAGCCTGACGATCCACGCCGGCACCATCCATGCCCTGGTGGGGGAGAACGGCGCCGGCAAATCGACGGCGATGCGCATCGCCTACGGCCTGGAGGCCCCCGACGCGGGCGAGGTGCTGGTGGATGGCCAGCCGCGGCGCCTGGCGTCTCCCCACGACGCCATCCGCTGCGGCATCGGCATGGTGCACCAGCACTTCATGCTGGTCGAGACCATGACCGTCACCGAGAACGTGGTCCTGGGCGCCGAGCCCGGCCGCGCCCTGGCGGTGGATCATGCCGCCGCCGCGGCGCGGGTTGCGGCGCTCGGCCGCCGGTTCGATCTGCCGGTCGAGCCGCACGCCGTGGTGGGGCGCCTTTCGGTCGGCGAGCGCCAGCGGGTCGAGCTGCTCAAGGCGCTCTACCGCGACGCCCGCCTGCTGATCCTCGACGAGCCGACGGCGGTGCTGGCGCCGCAGGAGGTGGCGGCGCTCTTCGCCGTGCTGCGCCGCATGCGCGCCGAGGGGCGCACCGTCGTCCTCATCACCCACAAGCTCGCCGAGGTGCTGGCGGTGGCCGACGCGGTCACCGTGATGCGCCGCGGCCGGGTGGTGGCGACCCGCGGGCTCACCGGGCGGAGCGGTGCGGAAGGTACGCAGCCCGCTCCGGCGCCGGCCGGAGAGGTGGGCGTCGCCGCGGCGGCTCCCGATGCAGCGGCTCCGGCCGCGGCCCCGTTCGCCGCCCCGCCGGAGCCGGTCACCGCCGAGCTGACGCGCTGGATCATCGGGCGCGAGGCGCCGCCCCGGGCGGTCAAGCGGCCGGCGGCGCCGGGGCCGCCGCTGCTGGAGGTGGCGGAGCTGACCGTGGCAGCCGGCGACGGCCGGCGGCGGCTCGAACCCCTCTCCTTCACCGTGCACGCCGGCGAGATCGTGGGCGTCGCCGGGGTCGAGGGCAACGGCCAGGGCGAGCTGATCGCGGCGCTCACCGGTGTCCTGCCGCCCGCCGCGGTGGGCGGCCGGATCGTCTTCGCCGGCCGCGACCTGGCCGGCACCGGCGTCCGCCGGCGCCAGGAGCTGGGGCTCGCCCACGTGCCCGAGGACCGCCAGCGCCACGGCCTGCTGCTCGACTTCGACCTGGCGGCCAACGCCATCCTCGGCCGGCACCATCGGCCGCCGGTGGCGGTGGGCCCCTGGCGCGCCTGGCTGGACCGCGCCGCCGTCGGGCGGCGAGCGGCCGAGGTCCTGGAGCGCTTTGCCGTCCAGCCGGCGCGGCCCGGGTTGGCGGCGCGCGCCCTCTCCGGCGGCAACCAGCAGAAGCTGGTGCTGGGACGCGAGCTCCTGCCGCCGCCGCGCCTGCTGCTCGCCGCCCAACCCACGCGCGGCGTCGATCTCGGCGGCAGCGCCCTCATCCATCGCGAGCTGCTCGCCCTGCGCGACGGCGGCGCCGCCGTGCTCCTGGTGTCCTCCGACCTCGACGAGCTGCTGGCGCTCGCCGACCGCCTGCTGGTCCTCTACCGTGGCCGCCTGGCCGGCGAGCTCGACCCGGCGCACGCCACCGCCGAGGATGCCGGCCGGCTGATGACCGGCGGGGAGGCTGCCTGACGGCGCCGCCGTCAGAGCCGCACCCGCCTGGCGCCGGGTCGCTGCCTGAGCCGCACCCGCCGGGCGCCGGGCTGTCGCCAGAGCCGCATGAGCCTGGCGCCGGGCCGCCGCCCGCGCCGCCGGCGGCAGAGACACGGCGGGCGCGCCCGGTCCTGGTGGCCTGGCCGGCTCGACTGGCCCCGTTGGCCCCCGTCCTCGCGGTCCTGGCGGCGCTGGCCGCCGGCGCGGTGATCGTGGCCGCGGCCGGGGACGACCCGCTGCGCGTCTATGGCCTGCTCTTCGGCAGCGCGCTGTCGTGGCCGGACGGCATCGGCTACACGCTCTTCTACGCCACGCCGCTCATCTTCACCGGCCTCGCCGTGGCGGTCGCGTTCCGCGCCGGCCTCTTCAACATCGGCGCCGAGGGACAGCTCTATGCCGCGGCCTTCGCCACCGCCTGGATGGGCATCGCCGGCGCCGGGCTGCCGGCCTGGCTCCTGGTGCCGCTCTGCTGCCTGGCCGCCGCCGCGGTGGGCGGCGCCTGGGGGGCGGTGCCCGGGGTGCTCAAGGCGCGCTTCGGCGCCCATGAGGTCATCACCACGATCATGCTCAACTTCGTCGCCGTCTCCCTGGCCGGCTACCTCGCGCAGTACCACTACAAGCAGCCGGGCGATCCCATCCTGGAGACCGCCCCGATCGGCGCCAGCGCCCATCTCGCCCGCCTCGGCAGCCTGCTGCCCGGCCTGCCGCCGCGCATCCCGCTCAGCCTGGCCTTTCCGCTGGCCCTCCTCGCCTGCGGCCTGGTCTGGCTCTTCCTCTGGCGCACCCGCTGGGGCTTCGAGCTGCGCGCCACCGGCGCCAACGCGGAGGCGGCGGCCTGGAGCGGCATCGCCACCGGCCGCCAGGTGGTGCTGGCGATGACCCTCTCGGGTGCGCTCGCCGGCCTGGTCGCCACCGGCGAGGTGCTCGGCTACCGTCACCGCTACTACGACGGCTTCTCGCCCGGCTACGGCTTCACCGGCATCGCCGTCGCCCTCCTCGGCCGCAACCATCCGGCCGGCGTGGCGCTCGCCGCCCTCCTCTTCGGCGCCATGGCGCGCGGCGGCCTGTTCGTCGGCATCTTCAGCGACCACGTCTCGCGCGACCTGGTGCTCGTCCTCCAGGGCCTGGTGATCCTCTTCGTGGCGGCGCAGCGCCTGCCGCGCGCCCGACGGGCGGGCGGGAAGCCGCCGGGCGCCGCGGGCGGGGAGCGCGAACGGTGATCTGGCCGGTCGCGGCCTTCCTGGTCCTCTCGACCCTGCGGATGGCGGCGCCGCTGCTCCTCGCCGCCCTGGGCGGCCTCTACTCCGAGCGCTCGGGGGTGAGCAACATCGCGCTCGAAGGGCTGATGCTGGCCGGCGCCTTCACCGCCGCGGTGGCCACCCACTTCACCGGCGATCCCTGGCTGGGCCTGGCCGCCGCCGCCGCCGCGGGCGCCGCGGTGGCCGCCGTCCACGCCGTCGCCGCGATCCGCTTCGGCGCCGACCAGGTGCTCTCCGGCATGGCGATCAACGTCGTCTTCCTCGGCCTGCCGCAGCTCCTCTCCGGCGCCCTCTTCGCCTCGACCAGCGAGACGCCGTCCATCCCCCGCGCCCACCTGGTGCCGCGCGCCCCGGTAGTCCTCGCCTTCGCCCTGGTGCCGGTCACCGCCTGGTTCCTCGGCCGCACCCGCGCCGGCCTCCGCCTGCGCGCCGCCGGCGAGAACCCCGAGGCGGCCGCGGCCGCGGGCCTTTCGGTGGCGCGCATCCGCTATGCCGCGGTCCTCCTCTCGGGGGTCCTGGCGGCGCTCGGCGGCGCCTACCTGGCGATCGGCCAGTCCTCCCAGTTCACCCGCAACATGACCGCCGGCCGCGGCTTCATCGCCCTGGCCGCGCTGGTCTTCGGCAGGTGGCGCCCGGTGCCCACCATGCTCGCCTGCCTCCTCTTCGGCCTCTCCGAGGCGGTCGCCATCCAGCTCCAGGGCGCCGCCCGGGTGCCGGTGCAGTTCGTGCAGATCATCCCCTACGTCCTCACCCTGGTGGTCCTCGCCGGCTTCATCGGCCGCGCCCGGCCGCCCGCGGCCCTCGGCC
>JASLEW010000378.1 GCA_030150965.1 Thermoanaerobaculia bacterium
TGGCGCCGGCCGACTGGCCGGCGCCTACGATGCGGGCGGCGCGAGCGGCGCCGCCGGCGCCGAGGTGCGGCTGGACCGCCTCAAGGTCCTGGTGGTGGACGACGAGCCCGACACCCGCGAGATCCTGGGCGAGGTGCTGCGCGGCGCCGGCGCCACCGTCGAGACGGCGGCCTCGATGTCGCAGAGCCTGGCGCTCTTCGATCATTTCCGTCCGGACGTCCTGGTGAGCGACATCGCCATGCCGGGCGGCGACGGCTACGCCCTGGTGCGGCAGCTGCGCCGCCGCGGCCCCGAGCGCGGCGGCATGGTGCCGGCGATCGCGGTCAGCGCCCACGCGCGCGAGGAGGACCGCCAGCGCGCCCTGGCCGCCGGCTTCGTGCGCTACGTGACCAAGCCGGTCGAGCCCGCCGACCTGCTCACCGTGGTGCGCGAGGTCGGGCCGGTGCGGCCGCTCGATCCGACCCTGCTGGCCGATCCCGCCCTGCCGGTCGAGCCGGCGCGCCCGGCCCCGCTCGACCCGTCTAACCTGCCGGCCGATCCGCTCGCGCCGGCCACCGCCCCCCTCGCGGAGGCCGCTGCCGCGGAGGGCTGGCACGGGGCGCCCTCGCGGACCGACAACGGCCAGCGGCCGCATCCCGGCGGGCCCGGCCGCCGGATCCTCCTGGTGGAGGACGACGCCGACACCCGCGAGGCGCTCAAGACGCTCCTGGAGCTGAACGGCCACCAGGTCGAGGTGGCGTCCGACGGCGGCGAGGCGGTGGCGCACGCGCTCGCCAAGCGGCCCGAGGTGGCGCTGGTGGACATCGGTCTGCCCGAGATGAGCGGCAACGAGGTGGCGCGCCGCATCCGCGCCATCCTGAGCGCCGACGACATCCTGCTCGTCGCGCTCACCGGCTATGGCGGCGAGGCCGACGTGGACCTGGCGCGCGCCGCCGGCTTCGACGCCCATTTCACCAAGCCGCTGGAGCTGGCGCAGCTCGACCGCCTGCTGCGCTCCGCCGGCCGCAGCCAGAACTAGAATCAGACCAGGACCGTGCCGAGGCAGCTCCGGACGGGGGCTGCCGCGCGGTGTCCCGCTCCGCGGGAGGTGGTGGGTGCAGATCGCCTTCGTCACGCTGTTCCTCGGCCTGATCTCCGGTCCTCAGCCGGTGGCGCTGACCGCCGGCACCGGCGTGGCCGCGGTCGAGCTGGTGCTCGACGGCGCCGTCGCCGGCCGGCTCGCGGCGCCGCCGTGGCGCGGCCGGGTCGATCTCGGCGCCGCCCTGCTGCCGCACCACCTGGTGGCACGGGCGCTCGACGGCCAGGGCCGGGAGGTGGGCAAGGCCGAGCAGTGGATCAACCTGCCGCGCCCGCCGGCCGAGGTGGAGATGGTGCTGGAGACGGAGCGCGAGGGAGCTCCGCGCGGCGTGCGGCTGGCCTGGCAGAGCATCACCAGGCAGCCGCCCGAGGCGGTCGCCCTGACGCTCGACGGCACGCCCCTGGCGCTGGACGCCCGGCACCGCGCCATCCTGCCGCCACCGGCCGCCGACGGTGCCACGCGCGTGCTGTCGGCGGAGCTGCGCTTTCCCGACGGCATCGTGGCGCGCAAGGACGTAGCGCTCGGCCGCGAGTTCGGCGACGACGTCGCGACCGAGCTGACGGCGGTGCCGATCTGGATGCGGCCCGGCGCCAGCCTGCCGCCGGTCTCCGGCCTCGCGGGGTGGCTGACCGCGGACGGCGAGCGCCTGCAGATCGATGCGGTCGAGAGCGGCGGCGGCCAGCTGCTGGTGGTGCGCGACGCCGGCGCGGAGGCCACCTTGCGGCGGATGCGGGAGGCGATGCGCGACGACAAGGGTGCCTTCCGGCTCGGCCCCGGCTGGGAGGTGGGCTTCATCTGGCCCCGTCCGCACGTCTACGCGGCCGGCGGCGGGCCGGCGGCCGACCTCTTCGATCCGTCGCAGACCTTCGACGCCGCGACCTACGGCCTCATCGCCTGGCTCGCGGCGGTGGTGCACACGCGCGACAGCAAGGAGGCAGTCCGGCTGGCCGACGCGGTGGCGGTGGCGGGGCTGCGCGCCGCGCGCGGCGGCAAACCGCGGGCGGTGCTGCTGGTCCTCGGTCCCCGCCTCCCGGCGGACGCCAGCGAGTACTCTGCCCCGGCGGTGCGGCGCTACCTCGCCGCGCTGCACGTGCCGCTGGCGGTGTGGTCGACGGCCGCGCCCAGCGCGGAGATGCGGGCGGCCTGGGGCAGCGTCGAGAACATCGCCGGCCTGACCGGACCGGGCCGCGCCTTCAGGGAGCTGCGCGCGGCGCTCGATGCGCAGCGCATCCTGCTGGTCGAGGGGCGGCACCTGCCGCAAGCGATCGCGCTCGGCAACGCCGCGGCGCGCGCCGCGGTCGGCCTGGACGCCGGGCCCTGAGGCCCCGCTCGCTCAGCCGGCCTTGAGCAGCAGCACCGGCACGTTCACGTGGTGCTGCACGCGGCTCGCGGTGACGCCGAAGAAGAGGTCGGCGATGAGGCGGTGGCCGTGGGTGCTCATCGCCACCAGGTCGCAGCCGCGCTCGCGCACCCAGCGCACGATCTCGGTTGCCGGATCGCCGTAGGCGAGCTCGGCCTGGGCGGGGATCGCCGCCGCCTCGAACTCCGCGCGCACGCCCTCCAGGTAGGCGGTGTCCTCGCGGATCTCCGGGCTCACCGCGTCGGCGCCGAAGGTGCGCGCCGCCCAGCCGGTCGCGACGTGCAGCAGCACCACCCGGCCGCCGGTCAGGCGGGCCAGCTGCTTGACGTGCTCGACGATGGCGCGGTCGGTTTTGGTGGTGTCGAGGGTCACCAGGATCGAGTCGTACATGCCGTCCTCTGTGCGCCTGCGCGCCGCGCGCCGTCGCCGGCTTCCCGGGGAAGCCGGCGGATCATCGGTGGCTCCGGGCGCCCGCCGCGGTGCGGGTGGACGGAGGGTCAACGGCCGGCGATCACCTGCCAGGCGGCATGCAGGGAATCGGGCAGTCCGGCGAGGTCCATGACGGTGATCGCCAGGGCGCTGGCCCAGCCGGCCACGGTGAGCAGCCACCCCAGCCGCCAGCGGCCCATGTTCCGCCGCGAGCCGGTGAAGAGCAGCAGCGGGAACATGGCGAACGGCAGCTGCAAGGCGAGCACCACCTGGCTCAGCGTCAGCAGCTCGGTGACCCGGTCCTCGCCGCGCAGGCCGATCACCAGCACCGCCGGCAGGATGGCGAGCGCGCGGGTGATGAGGCGGCGCAGCCACGGCGCCAGCCGCCAGTGCATGAACCCCTCCATCACCACCTGCCCGGCCAGGGTGCCGGTGATCGTGCTGCTCTGGCCGCTGGCGAGGAGGGCGACGGCAAACAGGATGCTCGCCGCGGCGGTGCCGAGCAGCGGCGCGAGCGTCAGGTAGGCGATGCGGATCCAGTCGCTGTCCGGGCTGAACGTCACCCGCGCGCCGCCCGGCAGGTCCACGCCGGTCTTGCCAAAGAACA
>JASLEW010000391.1 GCA_030150965.1 Thermoanaerobaculia bacterium
GGCCGCCCGGGCGGCCCGCGCCGGAGGAGGTCCTGGTCATCGGACCCATTCTCGCCGGCAGGCGGTGCGGCGGTCCAGCGAACAGCCGTCCGGCGGATGCCCGGATGGCCGGGAGCGGCGGTTGAAAGGCGGCGAGCCGGATAGAATGGGAGCGTTCCCGGATCCCCGGCCCAGGAGACCGCCACGATGAGCGCCCGTGACACCCGGATTCGACCCGCCCGCCGCACCGCCGCGCCGGCCGGCCCGCGCCTCGCCCTGGCCGCGGGCCTGGTCCTCCTGCTGGCGCTGCTCGCCGCCGGCGCGGCGGAGGCGTGGCGGCCGGGGGGCGGCCACTCGTACTCCGGCCGCTCGTCGGGCGGGAGCTTCCGCAGCGGCGGCTCGTCGAGCTTCGGCGGCGGCCGCTCGTCGAGCATCCCGTTCGTGCCGATCTCCGGCGGCGGCGGCTCGGGCTGCGGCCTCTTCGGCTGCTTCCTGCTGCTGGTGCTGATCGTGGTGGTGCTGCTCGTCCTCTACTGGATCAAGCAGCAGCGCGGCGGCGGTCCGCCCCCATCGCCCTTCGGCGGCCCCCCCGGCACGCCGCCGCAACCGGACGGGCCGCCGCCGGCGCGCAGCCTCGACGCCATCCGCGGCCTCGATCCCGAGTTCTCGGTCGTGCTGTTCGAGGACTTCGCCTACGCCCTCTATGCCAAGGCGCACGAGGCGCGCTCCGACCGCGCCCAGCTCGACGCCCTGGCGCCCTACCTGGCGCCGGCGGCGCGCGCCGAGCTCGCCGCCCGGCCGCCGGTGGGCGCGCCGGTCTCCGGCGTGGTGATCGGTGCGATGCGGGCGATCGACCTGCGGTTCCCGGCCGAATCCGAGCCGCATCCGCAGGTGCAGGTGGTGCTGGAGTTCGAGTCCAACATGACCGTCGGCGCCGGCACCGGCGACGCCACGCACTACGTGCGCGAGCGCTGGTGGCTGGTGCGCGACGCCGGCGTGCGCACCCGGCCGCCCGAGGCGGTGCGCAGCTTCCACTGCCCCAACTGCGGCGCGCCGTTCGGCCCCGACTCCGGCGACCGCTGCCAGTACTGCGGCGAGGCGGTGGGCGGCGGGCGCTTCGACTGGACGGTCACCGCCACCCAGGCGCTGGAGATCGAGCAGCGCCCGCCGGCGCTGACCGGCACCGTCGAGGAGGTGGGCACCGACTGGCCGACGGTCGTCGACCCGGAGCTGGCCGCGCGCAGCGCCGAGCTGGCGCAGGCCGACCCGGCGAGCGGCGAGCAGGCGATCGTCGCCCGCCTCCAGCTCATCTACACCGAGCTGAACCCCGCCTGGACGGCCTGCGACCTGCGGCCGGTGCGCGGCTTCGTCTCGGACGGCCTGTTCGACTACCTGCAGTACTGGGTCAACGCCTACCTTCACCAGGGTCTGCGCAACGAGCTGCGCGACATGCGCCTGACGCGGTGGCAGCTGGCGAAGGTCATCCGCGACCGCCACTTCGACGCGGTGACCTTCCGCATCTGGGCGAGCGGCCGCGATTCGACCGTCGAGCAGGCGACCGGCCGGGTGGTGGGCGGCAACCCCAACCGCGACCGCGACTACTCGGAGTACTGGACGCTGATCCGCGGCTCCGGCGTGCGCGGCGCGCCGCGCGCCGACAAGAGCTGTCCCAACTGCGGCGCGCCGCTCGACGTCAACATGGCGGGCCGCTGCACCCACTGCGACGCCAAGATCACCAGCGGCGAGTTCGACTGGGTGCTGAGCAAGATCGAGCAGGACGAGTCGTATACCGGCTGAGGGCCCATCCACGAGAAGGGCCCTGCCCTTCTCGAGGACCTCGAGAAGGGGCCTGTCCCGGGGACCGGCCCCGAGCAGGGCGGCTTGGAGGGAGCGGTGTTGCGCGCCGCGGCCTTCCTGCCGCGGCGCGGGAAGGGCGCCCCGCCTCAGGGCAGCGGCCGGCTGGAGTGCCGGGCCACCACCTGCCAGCGCCCCTGGCGCCGCACCCAGACGTCGGTGAGCAGGAAGTCGCCGCTCCAGTCCTGGCCGGCGAAGGTGGCGGTCTGCTGGAAATGCGCGTTGATGACCGCCGTGTCGCCGTAGAGGCGCACCTTCATCTTCTCGAAGCTGTAGCCGTCACCGCGCACCAGCTTGAGCGTGGTGTCGATGTACTGGCGCTTGTTCATGACCTCGCCCTTGGAGCGGGAGCTGGTGAGCGTGAAGTCGTCGCCCACGATCAGCTCCAGGGCGGAGGGGTCGGGCTGCTGCCACGCCCGCGCCCACTCGTTCTCCATCTTGACCAGCTCCTGCTCGACGAGCGGGCTGGGGAACTGCTGGGTCTGTTTCATCGCTCGGGCCTTCGCGCTGCACACCCCGCCGGACGCCTGGGCCGCCGACGTTCCGCCGGCCGGGCGCTTCGCCGGGCAGGCCGCCTTCGGCTGCCGGCGGCTCTCCCTCGCAATCGGCGGCCGCCGGTCCTCCTGGTGCAGTAGCGTCAGCTTACGGGCGGCACAAGGCGCCTGTCAAACTTCTGAAGGCCGAAAAAGGCCGGGCAAAACCCAGCCGGGGAGCGGGGGGCAGACGGGCGAAAAGCGGCGCGGACGGAGGAGGAGTTTGACAGGCCGGCGGCTCTGTGCGACGATCTCAACTCGCCTCGGCGAGAGCGGGGGCGAGGAGAAACCGAAGCACCGAAGAACCGAAGAACTGGCGCGGGGTGGAGCAGCCTGGTAGCTCGTTGGGCTCATAACCCAAAGGTCGCAGGTTCAAATCCTGCCCCCGCAACCATCGCAGAGTCTGCCGCAAGGCTTAGCATAGGTAGAATGGGTAGAGGTAGGGCGGCGAAAGCTTCCCTGCCTTTTTTGTTGTGCGCGGAGCGCGATGAGCGCCGTCACGGAGAACAAGCAACAGGAGGAGGAGGGCGAAGCCTCTCGGACCCTGTCGGAACGGGTCCGCCGCACGGTGCTCGGCGCGCCGCGCGACGTCACCGACGTCTCCCAGCTGCACAAGATGTCGCTGATCGCCTTCCTGGCCTGGGTGGGGCTGGGGGCCGACGGCCTGTCGTCCTCCGCCTACGGCCCGGAGGAGGCGTTCCTCACCCTCGGCACCCACACCTACCTGGCCATCGGCCTGGCCGCCGCCACCGCCCTCACCGTCCTCATCATCTCCGCCTCCTACAGCAGCATCATCGAGCAGTTCCCGACCGGCGGCGGCGGCTACGTGGTCGCCTCCCACCTGCTCGGCCCACGCATCGGCGTGATCTCGGGCTGCGCCCTGGTGGTGGACTACATCCTCACCATCACCGTGTCGATCGCCTCGGGCGGCGACGCCGTCTTCAGCTTCCTGCCGCAGCGCCTGCACCACATCAAGCTCCCCTCGGAGTTCCTGGTCATCGGCCTGCTCATCGCCCTCAACCTGCGCGGCGTCAAGGAGTCGATCAAGGCCCTGCTGCCGATCTTCCTGGTCTTCCTGGGCACCCACGCCCTGCTCATCCTCTGGTCGGTGGCCGGCCACCTGCCGCGCGTGCCGGTGGTCGCCCACCAGGTGTCGCAGGGCTTCACCGCCGGCCTGGGAACGCTCGGCGTGTGGGGGATGCTGGCGCTGCTGATGCGCGCCTACGCCCTGGGCGGCGGCACCTACACCGGCATCGAGGCGGTCTCCAACGGCCTGCAGATCATGCGCGAGCCGCGGGTCGAGACCGGCAAGCGCACCATGGTCTACATGGCGCTGTCGCTGGCCCTGACCGCCGGCGGCATCCTCATCGGCTACCTGCTGCTCAACGCCCAGCACGTCGACGGCAAGACGATGAACGCCATCCTGGCGGAGAACGTCTTCGGCTCCTGGCACGTGGACGGCCTGCCGCTCGGCTACTGGCTGGTGCTCATCACCCTGCTCTCGGAGGGGCTGCTGCTGGTGGTGGCGGCGCAGGCCGGCTTCATCGACGGGCCGCGGGTGATGGCCAACATGGCGACCGACTCCTTCTTCCCCCACCGCTTCGCCGCCCTGTCCGAGCAGCTCACCATGCAGAACGGCGTGCTGCTGATGGGGGCGGCGGCGCTCGCCATGCTCGCCTACACCCAGGGCAACATCCAGACCCTGGTGTACATGTACTCGATCAACGTCTTCCTCACCTTCACCCTGTCGCAGCTCAGCATGAGCCGCTTCTGGTGGGGCAAGCGGGGGGAGAGCCGGCGGAAGCGTCACCTGCTCATCCACGGCATCGCCCTGGTGATGTGCGCCAGCATCCTGGTGATCACGCTCGTCGAGCGCTTCACCCACGGCGGCTGGGTGACGGTGCTCATCACCTCCGGCTTCGTGATCGTCTGCTACCTGATCAACGGCCACTACCGCCGGGCGCAGGCGGGGATGCGCCAGCTCGACGAGGTGCTCGGCTCGCTGCCCACGAGCGGCGAGCCCAACCGCCAGCCGCTCGACCCCAAGGCCCCCACCGCCGTGCTGCTGGTGAGCTCGTTCAGCGGCTTCGGCGTGCACACCATCCTCTCGATCCTGCGCTTCTTCCCCGGCCTCTACAAGCAGTTCATCTTCGTTTCGATCGCGGTGGTCGATTCGGGCAGCTTCAAGGGCAAGGAGGAGATCGAGGCGCTGGCCCGCCACAACGAGGAGGACCTGGAGCGCTACGTGGACCTGGCGCGCCGCCTGGGCTTCCCCGCCGACTCCGTCAGCCAGATGGGCATCGAGGTGGTGTCCGAGGCGGCCCAGGTCTGCAAGCGCATCGCCCAGATCTATCCCAAGGCGACGATCTTCACCGGCAAGCTGGTGTTCAAGACCGAGCGCCTCTTCTTCCATCTGCTGCACAACGAGACCTCGCTGTTCATCCAGCGCCGCCTGCAGTGGATGGGCGTGCCGATGGTGGTGCTGCCGATCCGCTCGATGGTTTAGCCTAGCCAGGGCTCCAGCCGGCGCGGCGCGTCCATGATCCGGCAGCCCGCGCCTCGCGCCCCCCGCGCACCCCGGCGGCCAGCCGCGCGCGGCGGTAACGAACGGACTCCGGCCGGCGCCTGCTTCCCTGGCGGGCCGGGGAATCCTTCGCCCCGGCGAGGGGGAGGGAGCATGCAGAAGCGGCTCGGATGGGCGGTCCTGCTGGCGGGCGCCGTCGCCGCATCGGCCGGCGCGGCCGGCGCGGACACGGCGTGCCTGGACGGCAGCGTCGTGCGCGGGCCGATCCAGGCGAGATGGCTGGCCCTCGGCGGGGCGAGCGGCCCCCTCGGCTGCCCGCTGTCGGAGGAGCGCCAGGTGCCGGCCGGCGACGGGCGCTTCAACCAGTTCGCCAACGGCCAGATCGTCTGGTCGCCGCATCAGAAGATGGTCATGGCGGCCAGCGAGACCGCGACGCGCGACGGCATCGACCTGCACTGGTGGATCACCGACCAGTACAGCTATGGCGCCTTCACCGTGGACCGGGTTTGGTACTCCGACGGCCTGCAGGAGAAGAGCCAGGACTTCAACCAGGGCGACGCCAACATCTCCTCGACCGCGGGGAGCGCGACCCTCGCCACCGGCGGCGGGCGCTTCCAGCTGCGGATCGAGGGGTGCGACCGCCACGGCCTCGCCGCCTCCACCTGCCACCAGGGGTGGTCGAGCTGGCTGACCCTCGACGTCGGCTACCTGGACGTCGGCCACCAGGTGAGCCACGCCCCCCTCGCGGCGCCGGATGGGCCTGCCGGCGTGCCGGAGGCCGCCTCCGAGCTCGACCTCGTCGCGCTCAGGGCCTCCTGCCAGGGCAGCTTCGGGGACCTCGTCGAGAGCTTCGGCACGCTGGCCTATGCGCGGCTGAAGATCGCCTCCCAGCTCGGAGGGCCGGGCGGCACGGGCACGCTGCCGGCCGGCCTGTGCGGCCCGGTGGGAGCTCCGGCCCTCCTCCAGGGGGTCAACAGCGCCATCGCCGGCGCCAAGGTCTCGTCCGACGTCGGCACCGACGTCAGCACCTTCGAGGGCATGGGCATCGGCGCGATCCCGAGCGCCCTTGCCGGCTCGCTGTTCACCGGCCCGATCAGCGTCCTGGTGGGCGTCGGGGCCGACCTCGTCTCCGGCGCGACCTGCAGCCGCACGGGCGACTACGACATGGCGCTCACCACGCTCGTGCCCATCGCCTACGAATATGCCGGCCTCCTCGACGGCCCGGCCTTCCACCACCTGCTCTACGACCTGCTCGACCAGACCGGCGGCGCCGGCCAGGTGGTCACCGCCGTGAGCGCCTGCGGCGTCTCTCTCGCCGAGACGGAGAACCACGTCCTCAGCACCGAGAGCAGCCGCTATCTGACCAACCAGCTGCGCTGGACCCACTATCCCACCGACCTCTACCCACCGGGCTCCGCCCAGTACCTGCGCGACCGGCAGCTCTACGACAACGAGGCGAACGGCCTCGAGGAGTGGATGCTCGGCACCCTGCGCGGCTTCCTGGTGAACGACTTCCATGAGTACAACGCCCGCCCCTACGCGCGGCTCACCCTGCGGGCGCTGCAGAACCTGGCCAACTACGCCCAGGGCACGACACCGGGCAACTCCCGGGTGCGCAACGCCGCCACGCTGGTGCTCGACTACCTGGCGGCCAAGTTCGCGGTGTCGAGCAGCGGGCTGCGGCGGGTCGTGCCCTACCGCCGGCGCGCCGAGCGGGTGACCTTCCCCTGGCTCTACGGCAACCAGAGCGACGAGGAGACCTGGTACTTCCTGGGGCAGACGGCCGCCACCGGACAGCTCGACGGCCTGGCCTTCGGCCATGCGGACGGCGGCGCCGCGGGCACCATGGTCTGGGCGGCCAGCGGCGCCTACAGGGTGCCGGACCTCATCCTCGACCTCATCCTCAACCCGCCCGCCGGCGGCACCCTGCAGGCCTTCCGGCACGAGGGGCTGGAGATCTACGCGGCGCAGCCGGAGTTCCTCATCAGCGGCGGCGGGCGCTGGCAGCCCGGCCTGCCGCGCGACCAGGTGGGCGGCGTGTCCCTGGCCGATACCGACGGCCAGGCGCTGGAGACGACGCTGATGCCGGCGGACGACGGGGTGTCGCGGCCCGAGCTCATCCGCATCGCGGGCGACAGGGACGCGACCAAACGCGACAACAGCTGCGTGGCGCGCGGCTTCGCCTGCGGCCTCAATCCGGTGGTGCCCGACTTCCTGCTGCGGCGCTTCCCTCCCGCCGCCCAGCGGTTGACCTCCTGCGGCTTCCCGGTCACCGGCGAGCTGGCGGCCGAGTGGCAGCGGCGGGGTGGCCTCACCGGCGACCTCGGCTGCCCGCTGGCGGCCCAGCAGCCGACCGCGGACGGCAGCGGCACGCAGCAGCTCTTCGCCCGCGGCATGATCGTGCAGTCGCCGCCGCAGAAGATGGTGCTCAGCGCCGCCTACGACCAGGGCAGCAATGCGCTGGACGTGGCCTGGCGGATCACCGATCAATTTTCCTACGACTTCTTCATCGTGCGCTGGGACGTGGGCGGCGTCAACGCCGGCCAGGAGGACGTGCAGCACGACGACCTGAACGCCTCGCGCACCGGCGGCGTGCTGAGCGTCCCCCTCGGCGCCTTCGGCAGCTACCGCGTGGTGGTCGAAGGGTGCGACGCGCGAACGCTCGGCAGCGCGGAGTGCCGGCAGGGCTGGTCCAGCCCGGCGGTGCTCGCCTTTCCCGCCATCACCTCCTGCGCGCGGGGCAGCGGTCCGTGGACCTTCATCGACGGCACCCCGGCCTGCCGTGACGGCGGCTCGTCGAACGGCTATTACGCCGCGGTCTACGCCGCGCCCTGCGCCGGCGGCTCGGCGTGCAGCGGCCAGACCTTCGGCTTCTTCCTGGCGCAGCCGGCGGGCCTTCGCGGCAGGCTCACGCTGGACCGGTTCATGGCGGCGGTGCTCGGCGCCAACGGCGCGTCCGCCTGGACCGCCGACGGCGTCAATACCGTGCACACCTTCGACGGCCACGCCATCGCCTTCACCCCCGACCATGCGAGCGGCCAATGGGGCGTCCTGGCGGTGGATGGCACGCCGCCGCTGCCCACCAGCGTGGACGCCTGGCACCTCGCCAGCGGCGACCCGATCACCGCCAGGGGCGACGGCCGCGTGGCGGTGGCCAACCACCATCTGAACGAGCAGCTCATCCTCGACTTCAGCGACGTGCACAACCCCCAGCCGGCGAGGTGCGTGCAGCTGGCGGCCGGCTCGCCTCCCTGCCCGCATCCCTGACGGGCGCGGCGCCGGGGCGCGGATCGACAGCTTGGAAAGCCGGTTTATGACGGCTGGTGCCGCCCGGGGGCGCCGGCGCCGACCGGCGCCTCGTCCAGCGCGGCGTCGCCCGCCGGCCCGCCGGCATCGGACAGGATCGCGGCGGCATGGCTCATGATCTCGGCCTCGCCCAGGCCGGTCTCGGAGGTGGCGCAGGGCCCCGCCGCCGGCGCGGGCCGGACGCGCACCTCCGGCCGCAGGCGCCAGGTGAGGACGCCGCCGCCCAGCATGAAGGCGGCGGCGGCCCAGAACGGGGCCACCACGGACTGGGTGAAGAGCCAG
The DNA here is from genome assembly GCA_030150965.1 of Thermoanaerobaculia bacterium. Taxonomy (GTDB): domain Bacteria; phylum Acidobacteriota; class Thermoanaerobaculia; order Multivoradales; family UBA5704; genus JASLEW01. Next base: position 8,479 of record JASLEW010000391.1, read on the forward strand.
GTGGACCAGACCGGCCCCAGGCAGCGGGCGATGCCGCCGAAGAGTTGCTGCACGCCCATGATCTGGCCGGTCTCGTTGCGCGGGCTGCGGCCGGAGACCAGGGCGGTGGTGGAGGGAAAGAGCAGCGCCGTGCCCACCGGCACGAGGGTGGCGATGAAGGCGACGGTCAGCAGGCGCGCCGACGCCGGCACCGGCAGCAGCACCGGCAGCGGCAGCGCCAGCATGCCGCAGGAGAGCGCCAGGGTGCCCAGGCGCATCGCCCCCACCTCCCCCACCCGCCGCACCACCGGGCCGAGCAGCAGGGCGCGCATCACCACCGAGACGACGCCGATGTAGCTGTAGAAGGGGCCGATGCTCTCCTTGGTGACGCCGAAGTCCTTGGCCAGGTAGAGGCCGAGCACCGAGGTCATGGCCATGAACGCCATCATGCCGATGGCGTACACCCAGATGAGCGAGCCGATCGACGAGGTGGGCTGGCGCATCACGTCGAGCAGCCGGGTCCACACCGAGATCTCGGCCGGCGCCGCCGCGCCCGCGGCACCCGCCGTCCCCCCTGCCGGCACCGCCACCTGGCGCTTCGACTCGGGCAGCCAGCGCCAGGCGAAGAGCACGTTGAGCAGGCAGAGCCCGGCGGCGAAGAAGCCGGGGGCCGAGGTGCCGAAGTGCGCCGCGGCCGAGCCGATCTCGGGCCCCACCACCACGCCGGCGCTGGTGGCGGCGGTCACCCAGCCGAGCGCCTTGGCCCGCTCCTCGGGCGGCACCGAGTCGCTGACGTAGGCCTGCACCACGCCGACGGTGCCGCTGCCCAGCCCCTGCACCAGGCGCGACAGGAAGAGCACCGCGAGGGTGCTGGCGAAGCCGAACAGGGTGAAGGCCCCGGCCGACATCAGCAGGCCGGCGAGGATCATCGGCCGGCGGCCGTAGCGGTCGGAGAGCCGCCCCCACAGCGGCGAGCAGGCGAACTGGGCGACGAAGAAGGTGGCGATGAGCGGCCCGACGACCGACGGCTTGGCCTTCATCTGCAGCACGTAGAACGGCAGCAGCGGCAGGACGATCATGGCGCCGATCATGTCGACGAAGACCGTCGCCATCAGCACCCAGAGCTGGCGCACCGAGGCCGGCCCCTGGTGTTCGGAGGGAGCGGCGGGAGAGCGGACCGCGGCCGGCGGGCCGGCGGGAGCGTGGTCGGAGGGGGAGGGGGAGGGCGCGGGTCCTGCCGGACCTCTCGGGCGACTCATGCGGGTACCTCAGCCGCTCGCGCGGCCCTCGGCCGGGCTCCACAGCAGGAAGGCCGCGGCGCTCCCGGCCATCAGCAACACGCCGTAGACCGCTCCCATTCCGAGGTCCTGGAGCTGCACGTTGGCCAGGATCTCGATGGCGATGGGCCTGGTGTCATACGTGTAGAGAACGATGGAAGTTACGAAGTCGCCCAGGGCGGTGACGAAGGCCAGCCCGGCGCCGGCGGCCAGGGCGGGCCGCAGGAGCGGCAGGATGACGCGCGCGAGCGTCCGGCGGCGGCCGGCGCCGAGCGCCGCGGCGGCCTCCTCCAGCGCCGGGTCGAGCCCGCCCAGGCCCGCCATGGCGGCGCGGCCGGTGAGCGGCAGGCTGCGCACCAGGTAGGCGAGCGGCAGCAGCACCGGCGTGCCGATGAGGATGAAGCGGCCGGCCCAGGGGGCGTCGACGCTGAAGGTGGTGGCCAGCGCGATGGCGAAGACGGTGCCGGGGATCGCCCACGGCAGGCCGACCAGCGCGGCGAGCAGCGC
>JASLEW010000981.1 GCA_030150965.1 Thermoanaerobaculia bacterium
TATGGAATTCGCTTGCCCTCCGGCTCCCTGGCGGCGTTGCGCCTCCTCACCGTAGTCCCTGCTACGCTTGCGTCGGCGCGCCTGGCCAGGAAGCCGGATTGCGGCGCGACTACCATGCGAACTAACCGTGCGGGACACTAGTCCTGGCGACGGCGGTCCTGTCAGTGGAAGTCGTGGCTGGGCACGGCGAGCATCTCCTCGAGCGCCCAGAACCGCTCGCCACGCACCGAGATGCTGCCGTCGCGCTTCTGCAACACCCCCTCGACGACCAGGCCCGGCGAGCCGACGATCAGCTTGCGGTGCTTCTGCAGCAGGTCGGGGGAGACGACCGCCTGCGACATGCCGGTCTCGTCCTCGAGGGTGATGAAGAGCAGCCCCTTGGCGGTGCCGGGGCGCTGGCGGACGATGACCGCGCCGGCGGTGCGGATGCGGTCGCCGCTGCGGTAGCGCACCAGGTCGGCGGCGGGGACCACGCCGCGCTTGCGCAGCTGCTCCCGGCGGTAGGAGAGCGGATGCGGGCCCAGGGTCAGCTGGGTGCCGCCGTAGTCGGCCCGCGTCTCCTCGACCTGGCTCATCTCCGGCAGCGGCGACGGCTCGTCCGCGCGCGATTCCGGGAGCTGGTCGAGCAGCGGGCCGGCCGGCCGGCCGAGGCGGGCCGCCTGCCAGAGCGCGGCGCGGCGGCTGAGGCCGAAGCCGGAGAGCGCGCCGACGCTGGCCAGGGTCTCCATCTCGCCGGCGTGCGGGGCGCAGCGGGCGGCGAAATCGGCCAGGTCGGCGAAGGGGGCGCGCTGCTGCTCGCGCTCGATCGCCACGCCGGACCGCGCCCGCAGGCCGCGCACGAAGCGCAGGCCCAGGCGGATGGCGCCCCGGTCCTCCCAGCGGCACCGCCAGCCCGAGCGCTGGACGTCGATCGGGCGCATCTCGACGCCGTGGCGCTGGGCGTCGCGCACCAGCGTGGCCGGGTGGTAGAAGCCCATCGGCCAGGCGTTGAGGATGCCCAGGTAGAAGGCCGCCGGGTGGTGGGCCTTGAGGTAGGCGCTGGCGTAGGCGATGAGCGCGAAGCTGGCGGCGTGGGACTCGGGGAAGCCGTAGAGGGCGAACGAGGTGATGCCCTGGACGATCTGCTCCTGCGCCTCGCCGGTGATGCCGCGCTCGCGCATGCCGGCGCGCAGCCGCGCCTCGATCGCCCGCATGCGCTCGGCCGAGCGCTTGAAGCCCATCGCGCGCCGCAGCTCCTCGGCCTCGCCGCCGGTGAAGCCGGCCGCCACCATGGCGATGCGCAGCAGCTGCTCCTGGAAGATCGGCACGCCGAGCGTGCGCGCCAGGATCGGCTCCAGGCTGGGGTGGGGATAGGTGACCGGCTGGCGCCCGGCGCGGCGCTCGAAGTAGGGGTTGGCCATGTTGCCGGCGATCGGCCCCGGGCGGATGATCGCCACCTGGATGACCAGGTCGTAGAAGTGGTGCGGGTTGTTGCGCGGCAGGGTCGCCATCTGCGCCCGGCTCTCCACCTGGAAGACCCCGACGGTGTCGGCGTCGCGCAGCATCCGGTAGACCGCCGGGTCGTCCGGCGGCAGGTGGGCGAGGTCCACCCGCACCCCCTCGCGGGCATGGATGGTGGGCACCATCTCCTCGAGCGCATTGAGCATGCCGAGGCCCAGCAGGTCCACCTTGATGATCCCCAGGTCGGCGCAGTCGTCCTTGTCCCACTGCACCACCACCCGCCCGGGCATCGCCGCCGGCTCGAGCGGCACGATCTCGTCGAGCCGGCCGGCCGCGAGGACCATGCCGCCCGAGTGCTGGCCGAGGTGCCGGGGCAGGTTGTGGATGCGCTGCCACAGCTCGGCGAAGCGCCGCACCCGCGGCTCCTCGGGATCGAAGCCGGCGGCGCCGAGATCGGCGGCGAGCGACCTGGAGTCGCCGTGGGAGAGGTCGGCGCCGAAGCTGCCCAGCTGGCCGGCGAGCTTGTCGATCTGCTCGGCCGAGTAGCCGAACACCTTGGCCACCTCGCGGGTCGCCGAGCGGTCGCGGTAGGTGATGACGTTGGCGGTCATCGCCGCGCCGTGCGGGCCGTAGCGCTGGTAGACGTGCTGGATGACCCGTTCGCGCTGGTCGCCGGAGGGCAGGTCGAGGTCGATGTCCGGCCATTCGCCGCGCTCCTCCGACAGGAAGCGCTCGAAAAGCAGGTCCATCTTCACCGGGTCGACGGCGGTGATCGACAGGGCGTAGCAGACCGCGCTGTTGGCCGCCGAGCCGCGCCCCTGGGCGAGGATGCCGTGGTCCAGGCAGAAGCGGACGATGTCCCAGACGATCAGGAAGTAGCCCGCGAGATCCAGCTTCTCGATCAGGTCGAGCTCCTTCTGGATCTGCGCCTGGGCCCTGGCGCTGAGCGGCCGGAAGCGCGCCCGCGCCCCGTTCCAGGTGACCTGGCGCAGGTACGACGCCGGCGTCTCCCCGGCCGGCAGGGGGTAGGCCGGGAAGCGGTAGCCGAGGTCGGCCAGGGTGAAGCCGAGCCGGCCGCCCAGCTCGGCGGTCGCCGCCAGCGCCTCCGGCAGGTCGGCGAACAGCCGCTCCATCTCGGCCGCGCTCTTGAGGTGGCGCTCGCGGTGGCACTCGAGCAGCCGCCCCGCCGCATCGAGCGTCGTGTGGCAGCGGATGGCCGTCAGCACGTCCTGGAGGGGCTTGTCCGCCGCCCTGGCGTAGCGCACCCCGTTGGTCGCCACCACCGGCAGCCGCAGCTGCCGCGCCAGCTCCACCAGCGCCACGTTGCGGTGCTCCTCCTCGCGCAGGCGGTGGCGCTGCACCTCCACCCACAGCCGCCCGGGGAAGATGCCGCCGAGGCGGCCCAGCACCTTCCGCGCCGCGTCCATCCCGCCCGCCCGCAGCGCCCGCGCCACCGGCCCCTCCGCCCCGCCGGTCAGGCAGTGCAGCCCCGCCGAGTGCTCGGCGATCAGCTCCCAGCCGGCCCGCGCCGACCCCTTGGCGCGCCCCGCCGCCGCCGCGGTGAGCAGCCGGCCGAGGTTGCGGTACCCCGTCCGGCTCTCCACCAGGAGCGCCAGCCGCGGCGCCATCTCGTCGTCGCCGATGCCGTCGGTGCCGCCGATGCCGCCGATCCCGCCGATCCCGCCGGGGCCGCCCATGGCGCCGTTCGCTCCATGGGCTCCATGGGCTCCATGGGCTCTGATACCTCTGGCATCGCTCCTGGCGCCATCGAAGCCAGGAGCGCCAGAGGCGCCGTGGGGATCGAAGCCGCCAGCGCCACCGGAGCTGCCGGAAGGACCGGGGCGGCCGGGCGGCGGGCCGCCGCCGGTTCC
>JASLEW010000418.1 GCA_030150965.1 Thermoanaerobaculia bacterium
CGGCGCCGGCAGCGGGCGCGCCCGAGCCGGGCGGTGGCAGCTCCAGGGCAGGGACCGGCGCTGCGCCGGGTCCGGCCGCGGGGGCCGCTGGCGGAGCCACGGGAACCATGGGGACCACCGACGCCGCGAGCATGGGACCCGGGCGCCAGCGGGGAGCGTCCGCCAGCGCCTCCGGCGCGCGCGAAGCTGCCGCCGCGGCGCTCCTGGGCGCCCTGGTCGGGCGCTACGGGGTGAGCGGCGGCGAGACCCCGGTGCGCGACGAGGTGCGCGCCCACCTGCCGGCATGGGCGCACCCGGTGGTGGACCGGGCGGGCAACCTCGTGGTCACCTTCGGCGGCGTTCCGGCGGGGGGCCCGCCGCCGTCCCGCACCGCCGCTCCGGCAGGCCGGCTGTTCATGGCCCATCTCGACGAGGTGGGTTTCCGCGTCGCCGCGGTCCTGCCGGACGGCAGGCTGCAGCTGGCGCCGGTGGGCGGCCTCCTGAGCACGATGTGGGAGGCGCAGGCGGCGCTGGTGCACGGCGCGCGCGGGCCGGTCCCGGGAGTCTTCGAGCCGCGCCCCGATTGGCTCACCACCGAGCGCCGCGGCAACCCGGCCGGGATGGCCGTCTACCTGGGGGTCACCAGCCCGCGGGAGGTCGCCGCCCTGGGCATCGAGGTGGGCAATGGCGTCACCATGCCCAAGGCGCTCCTCCGACTCGGCCGTCACCGCGCGGTGGCGCGCGGCATGGACGACCGCGTGGGCGACACCGCCCTGCTGCTCGCCCTGGGCAGGATCGACCCGGCGCGGCTCCGCCATCCGGTCACCTTCGCATGGACCACGCGCGAGGAGATCGGCCTGTTCGGCGCCACCGCGCTGTCGCAGACGCTGCCGGCGATGCAGCGGGTGTTCGCCGTGGACACCTTCGTCTCCTCCGACTCGCCGCTCGAATCGCGCCATTTCGCCTACGCCGCGCTCGGCCATGGCGCCGTCCTGCGCGGCATGGACAGCGCCTCGGCGGCGCCGCGCGGCCTGATCGACCTGGCGCTCGGCCTCGGCCGCCGGCGCGGCATCCCGCTCACCGTCGGCATGACCGGCGGCGGCACCGACGGCATCCCCTTCTTCAGCACCGGCGCCGCCGTGCTGCCGATCAGCTGGCCCGGCCGCTACTCGCACTCGCCGGTCGAGGTCGCCGACCTGCGCGACGTCGAGTCGCTGGTGGATCTCATCGTCGCGCTGGCGACCGCCGAGCCCTGACGGGCCACCACCCCGCCGCCGCCGCAAGCGGGCGGCCGAGGAGCCTGGCATGCCGGATCAATGGAGCCAGTTATCGAGCGCCAGGCCCGGTATCCGGGAAAACTCGCCGACGTCCTCCGAGATCAGGGTGAGATCGAGGGCCAAGGCCTGGGCTGCGATCAACAGGTCGTTCGGGCCCATGGGCCGCCCTGTGCGATCCAGATGCAGGCGGATCTCGGCGTAGTGGCGGTCGGCCTCTCGGTCGAGCGGGAGGACCTCGATGCTCTCGAGGAGGTTCTCGACACGTTCCGAGAGCGTCCGCGAGCCCTTCTTGGCAGCGCCGTAGCGCAGCTCGCACGCCAGTGAAGGGAAGGCGGCTACCCTCCGGCAGCGCCCGGCGGGCCGCCGCCTTTCAACTCCGGCTCGGCGATCCGGTCCAGCACCTGCCCCTGCTGATCCACGTACCATTCCCTGCCGGCGATGCGGAACCGCCACAGGGGCTCATACATCGACTGCGTCGCCGCCGAGGGCTTCCACACCAGGTCGGCCGGCGCCTGCGCCACGTCCGGGCCGGCGGCGGCGCCTGGAAGGGCGGCGGCAAGGCGGCGACGCGCCGCCGCTTCGTCCACCGCCGGGTAGGGACCGCCGCTGGCGTGCGGGGCGGCCTCCTTGAAGGCGCCATCGCGCGCGTCCACCAACACCACCAGGGTCGTGCGGCCCTGGCGGGTGAATGGCACGATGTAATAGAAGCTGTTGGGGCGGTCGAGGCGCTCGACGAGCAACGGCCTCGCCGCAGTGGTGCCGGAGGCGGCATCGCGCAGCGCCGGAGGATGGAGCGGCAGCTTGTCGGCAAAGCCGCTCCAGGCCGCGCGCCGTGCCTGCTCGGGGGAGATCAGGGCCGGCGCCCCGACGGCGGGGGCGCCGGCGGCCGGGGGATGACCGCCGGTCGCGTGCGCCGCGGCGAGCGCCCAGGCGAGGAGCGCATGGCGCCAACCCGCGGTCATCGCCCGCCGGGGCCGCCGCCCTTGAGCTGCAGGGCGTGGGCCGGCGTCAGCTCGTGCACGAGCTCGCCCTTGGCCCCCAGGAAGCCGAGCAGCTGCGGAGTTGTGACCTTCCTCACCGTGCCCTCGATCCGCCACAGAGGATAGTACGGATTCTGGCTCTCGGCCGAGGGCTCCCAGACCGCCTCGAGACGGGTCAGCTTGACCTCCTGAGCGGTGATGCCCAGCTCGCGGAAGGTGGGCGGCGCGCCGGGACGCACGGGCTGGGCGGCGGGCTGGCGCACGGCGGCCCCGGGAGGCGGCGCAAGCCGTTCCCTGAGCTCGGGGCGCACGCGGAGCGTCGGCAGCCGCTCGAAAATCCGGCCACGCACCCGCTCCGGGTTGATCGCCTCCATGTAGGGCAACGGCTTGGCGGCGTAGGTGGCTTCCTCGAGCTGGCCGCTGTAGGCGTCGATCAGCACCGCGCCGGCGGCGAGCCGCTGCTGCTCGAGCGGCACGATGTAGTACGCCTCGCCGGCGCGGTCCGACCGCCTGACCAGGAGCGGCGCGGTGGGTTGGGCGGCGCGCATCGCGCGGACGCCCTCGGCGATCGCGGGGTCCTTCTGCGCCGGCGCCTTGTCCAGCTGTGCCAAGTAGTCGCGCGCGGCGGCGAGCGCCTCCTCGGGCGGGATCGGCTGCGCGCGGCGCGGCTTGACCGCCGGGAAGAGCACGGTACGCTTCGGCACCGGCCGCGGGTCGTCGACGCTGATGAAGGTGTTGCCCGCGGCGCCGCACCAGGAGCAGCCGGTGAAGTAATCGCTGCGCCAAGAGTTGATCGCGACGTACTTGTTCTCGCCGAGCGAGTTGCTGCCGTACCAGGGGTCGTTCACGTAGAGGCCGTCGACGGTGTAGGTCTCGGCGGTCTTCGGTTCGGCGCTGGTGATCGCACCGCGCACCACCACCCAGTGGGCACAGCCGTAGACCATGGCGGCGGGCGGCACGCCGTACTCGTCGATGGTGTAGGTCAGCTTCTTGATGCCCTCATCCTGGTTGGTGGGCGCGTAGTGGATGAAGTAGGCCGGCGGGTTGTGGCTGTTGCCGTAGTGGTTGAGCACCGCGGCGAGCCCGCCCGGATCGCTCGCCCAGCCGCTCGTGCAGGTGTTGTGCGCGTGGATGTAGTTGTAGAGAGTGTCCTGCGACGACACGAGGATGCCGAGGCTCGCGCTGTCGAGGATCATCTTGGCGCTGGCCGCGCCGCAGTAATACGAGGTGGTCTGGGTGAAATAGGGGGTCGAGATATCCTTGATCCAGCAGCCGGCACCAGCCAGCGCCGCCGCCAGGACCAGGCTCACCATCCACGATCGCCTCATGGCGCCGTCCTCCGGGTTATGGCCGCCGGCCGTTCCCGCCGTGACTGGCCGCGGGTGCGCACGGGTCCGGCAACCCTGGCATGATCGCCTGATTGTCTGTGGCGCTCGGTGCCCGGGTGTCGTTACAGGCGAGGTGCCCTTCTCGAAGCCACCGCCGGAGAGCGCCGCTGCACCGCCTCTGGGGGCCAGTGAGAGAAGGTGCACAGATCCCTGGGGTTGCGTGGCCCTTTTGTTATCGGCCTCAGAGGCCGACTTCCCCGCCCCGCCGGCTAGCCCGAGAGTCTCGAACCTTGGCCGACCATCTCAAGAAGGCCCGCCTTGACCGCGGCATCCCGCAGGACGATGCCCGTGAGGCTTGATCCCGCAGCGTGCCGCGACGAGAGAAAGGCGGGGCGGTGGCGTGGCAGGAAGCCCACCGTCCGCGCCGAGGCATGTTGGAGGGCTTGACGCAAAACTCGCAAGGCGAGTATTATAATCTCATGACGAGTAAGCGTTGGGTCAGCGGCCTCAAAAAGGCTCGAATGCGGTACCAGATGACGCAGCAAGACCTTGCAAAAAAGCTGGGGGTTTCTCAACAGACGATCACGCGCTGGGAGTGCAAGGGAGGCGAAGTTCCGACCAAATACCTCAAAGATCTCGCTGTATTCCTTGGATGTCGGGTAGACGCTCTGCTCAGCCGCCCCCCGAACACCACCGTCGCCGAGAAGCGGATGGAGAAGGAGCAAGAAGAGGAGCAAGAGAAGGACCTCCCCTATGGCACACTTCGCCTCGTCTTCGGTCCGTCTGTTGGGACCAGCGACGAGTCAGAGTTGAACGGGCCACCGCTGCTGGGGCAGGTCACCTATGAGTATCCGATTTCCGAGCGGACGCGTAGCCTTGTTTACCGTCAAATGGGAGACCGCAATGTTCCCTGGGTCGTGTTCGAGTCGCTCGATGACCGAACTGTGCTCGTCAACACTAGACAACTGCTGTCGCTCGAGATGATCGGGGACGACGTGGAAGCCACTCCTCCCTTCTACCATGAGGAGGTCTACAAAGCGGTAGCAGAATTGGCCCACAGCGACTTTCTCACGACCGGCGAAATGCCATCCGATGTTGATGACGACTCCAGCAAGTACTCCCGAGCGCTGCTCGAGCAGTGTCGGGAACTGATACCGGAATGGGGGGGATCGGAGGGTGCCTTCAAACATCTTCACGGCGTTGTCATTGAGACGGTGGAGGGGCATCGTACTGTGTTGGTGAATACCGAGCCTTTGTTGTTCAGCGAGCTGGAGGGGCTTCTGGACGAGCTGGCACTCAGTGCCGACAGCACCTCACGAATGGATGATTTGATGGTCGATCTTTACTCCGAGGGCTACTATCGCGCGACCTTTGTCCGGCTGGGGGCGCTTCGACTGGTGGAAGTCTCCACTGTCGGCATGGCGACCATCGTCGAGGAAGCCATAAGACAAGAAGAACAGGATGTCGAGCGCGCCGAGGGCTCCCACTAGTCAAGAAGAAGACCGATCATCTCCTCTCGGCGTCGCTTCCCTCCAAGAGAGCTCGAGCGCTTCCTCGCCGGCCGCTGGCGGGCGGGACGACCTCGTCACCGGCTGCGAGGAGGGCGACGGTCGGGGCTCGTTGCACTGCGGGCTCGCGGTCGAGACGGGCCTTCTGCGAGGGCGCTTTCGAAGTCAGCTTCGAATGGAGAGAACAAGACTGCAAGTGCAACCGCGGACACCGCGATGCTGAGTAGATGCGCCGCTCCCTAAGCGCATGGCTTATGAAGGGTAATTTTACACCGAACAAGAACACCAGCCGGAAGCGCACCGGGCCGTTGTGACGGTGGCCGAGAGCTCTTGCAGAGCCCGCGCATCGCATCAGCGATGATGCGGCCCGACCCGGTGCCGAGCACAACTCGTTCACCGCCACGACAGGCGATGCCGGCAAGGGGTCGGCAAAGTGGGGCAGCTCGACTGATCGGTCTCGTCGGGCGACGCAGCAAGGATAAATGCCATCGATGCTATCCAGTTGCTTCATGGAGGGGCCGGCGCATGTGGTCAGCGCTTCCCCTCGGGGGACGCTTGCCAACGAGTTCTCACACCCCTGGGAGTCGCGACGCTGACTGTTCCCTCAAGGGTCGAGATATCCCCGGCGGCCAGAACTCGCTGTAGAAGGTCTATCAGCGGCTGAAGGCCGTCAGCATCGGGGCGCAGGAGCAGCACTCCGGCGTGCCCGCCGGGCGGGTGCGAGCGCACATCGGCGAACCCTTTGTCGGCGGTGATGAGAAAGCGGCCTTCCGTCTGCACCGCCTCCCACAGGGCTGTATCAGGCCAGCCACCCATGCGCTGGTCCGTCACCGACTTCGTGTCCGTGTAGCCGGTTGTTACGAGCAGCGCCGTGACGGCGCTCGGCAGGTCCTCGTCTACCTTGATGCGCACGCAAGGGGCCTACTGAACCAGTGGGACCATGCTCTCCTGGTGCAGCACCTCGGCCGCATACGCCAGGGAGCTCTGGATGTCTTCGCGGGTCAGCTGAGGGTACTCAGCGATGATCTGATCGGCCGAGTAGCCGTCCGCGAGGCTGCCTACAACGATACGCACGGGAATCCGCGTCCCGCGAATGCACGGTTCTCCATGGTGCACCGCGGGGTCTACCACCACTCTGTGCTGCCATTCGGCGCGCTCCATCGCTTTGCCTCCGTGACCAACGCCCAGCTGTCTTGGGCCACCGCGCAACCAATTGTACTTGCCGGGGCGGGCTGGATTACCTCCGATTAGGTCGAGGCGGGCAGGGGTTCGTCCTACCAACCCACCCTACCTCCACACGGCAAGCCCATCATGAACTTCCTCAGGACGGCTGAGCAAGGGTAGACCGGGCCGCGGGTCGTAGCCCAGGAAACGGAGGATGCCGGGGAAGTAGCGCGGCTTGGGCTCCCTCCGGCCGCGCTCCCAATTGAGGAGCGAGGCATGGTGGCAGCCGATCGCCTCGGCCACCTGGCACTGCAAGAGGCCCTGGTCGAGGCGTGCCCGCCGGAGATGCTCTCCCAAGGTCTTGGGATCTTCGGGGTAACCGGGCGGCGGGATTTGCGTCCTCGGAGGGTGACGCGGCAGGGTGGCAACTTATGCCTGAACCCCTGCGGATGCGTGCATCTCCCGAGAGCCGCTTACCCGGCCGCATGTCCCTCACGGCTACCCCGTCGAGACCCAGTTCTCGGTCCGCAGCCCCGGAATCCGGCTGAACTCTCTCAGATTGTTGGTCACCAGGGTGAGATCGCGGGTGACCGCCTGGGCGGCGATGAGGCTGTCCAGATCGCCGATGGGGCGGCCGCGGCGAAAGAGGGCGGCGCGTAGCCGAGCTCCGGCGAGCGCGTCTTCCTCCTCGAAAGGGAGGACTCGCAATGGCGCTGCAAAGGCATCGAGCCGCGCATGGGCCACATCCGGCTGCTGGCTGCCTTCGGCGCCCTGGCGGAGCTCGAGCAGCGTCACCACGCTCAGCGCGACGTCCGCCGGACTCAGCGCTCGCAGGCGGGCCAGCACTTCCGGCGGACGGCTCTTCAAGGCGTAGATGCAGATGTTGGTGTCGAGAAGGTAGCTCACGAGGAGCGTGCCTCACGATGCTGCCGCACCTGGGGCGGCCGCTCGAACCCTTCGGGCATCCCGCCAAAGGCCTGCCAGAACTCCTCCGGCCAGACGGCGCGCGCAACGGGCCGGAGGGTCAAGGTCTCGCCTTCACGGCTGATGTCGAGCTCCTCGGTGCCAGCAGGGAAACGGAATCCCTTGGGGAGCCTCACAGCCTGGCTGTTGCCGCTCCAGAAGACCTTAGCAGTGGCCACGGGGACCCTCCTTCGCAGGAACCTCTCTCCGGCAGGCTCGAGCGGAGCTCAGGAAGTATACACGAGTATATACGCCGTGTCCTTCGAGACCAGCAGGCGGCATGGACAGGGCCTCGGCGGCGCCGCGCGGCCTGATCGAACCTGGCGCTCGGCCTCGGCCGCCAGCGCGGCATCCCCCCTCAGCGTCGGCATGACCGGCGGCGGCACCGACGGCATCCCCTTCTTCAGCACCGGCGCCGCCGCGCTGCCGATCAGCTGGCCCGGCCGCTACTCCCAATCGCCGGTCGAGGTCGCCGACCTGCGCGACATCGAGTCGCTGGTGGACCTGATCGTGGCGCCGGCCAGCGCCGAGCCCTGACCAGACCGCTACGCTCAGCGCTGGAGCGCCTGGAGCGCCGGCTCCAGCCACGAGTAGAACAGCCGGTTCACCTGTGGGAACTGCGAGAGCACCAGGCTGAACAGCGGCAGCGCCACGAACGACCCGGTGCGCACCCAGAAATCGGCCCCCAGCTCCCCCGGTGTGGTGTTGGTGATGTGGCTCAGCGTCGCGTCGCGGTGCAGCTGCGCGAACACCAGCGTCACCACCGCCACCACCCAGACGAAGAGGACCAGCAGCAGGATGTCGATCGTCGCCTTCGGCTGGAAGGGATAGCAGGTCATCGCCAGCACCAGCAGGATGTACATCCCGCCCAGCGCCACGACCAGCGTGCGGATGCGCCAAAGGACGACGAGCATGAACTTGACGTAGACCGTGCAGACGAACCGCTCGCAGGCGCGCACCTGGAGCTCCAGATCGCCGCGCGCCGAGGGACGCGCCGGGGCCTCCTCCTTCTCCCGGCGATAAACCTCGCCGAGCCAGGCGAGGGCCAGGCCGGCGGCCTTCGCCAGCGCCTCCTGGTACTCGCCGAACAGGCCGACCACCTCCCGCTCCAGCCGCCGGCGCGCCAACCAGTCCCTGGTCCACGGGCGTTCGAGCTCGAGCGAGGCGTTGAAGCGCAGCAGCAGGGCCTTGCGCCAGTCGTGGATCTCTTGCCGCAAGGGACCGCGGAACAGCTCCGGCAGCGTGTTCATCGCCTGGGCCATCGCCTCGCGCTCACGTGCGGCCAGCCGCTGGAACTCCGACAGGCTCGCCAGGCCGAGGCGCCAGAAAGGCTTCCAGGAGTAGCCCTGCAGGTGCTCGAAACCTCGGCGGAGGCGCAGTGAGTCGAGCGTCACCAGGAGGTTCCGTGCCTTCATCCAGAGGCCCAGCAGCTTGATGCTGGTGCCCAGCACTCCCGCCACGGCCAGAGCCAGGGCCAGCGGCAGCAACGGCACCTCGAAGAGCGCTCCTTCCAGCGTCATCACCGTGCCGTCCAAGGAGAACAGCACCACGAAGCTCCCATAGACGAGGCCGGCCAGCAGCAGGTAGTGCACGGCCCACGACCACTCCGGCCGCAGCGCCTCCGGCCGCAGCGCCTTCACCAACTTGGCAACGACCCGCGAGTCACCGTTAACCGCCTCCAGCTCCGGCCGCCGCTCGCCCTCGGGCAGCTGCACGCCCTCGGGCAGCTGCGGCAGCCGTGGCAGCCGCGCATCGGTGAGCGCACAGCCGGCGGCGATGTGATACGCCCACCACAGGCCGGCGGCCAGCAGCAGGAACAACGGCAGGATGGGCGAAAGGCCGGAGGTCATATGCAGAGAACGCAGGGCGGCGAAGCGGCGCACGCCCGCGGCGATGGCGGCATCGCTTTCAGGGACCGCAGAGGTGGCGAAGACGGCCACCAGGCCGACGGCGAGGGACAGAAACGCCATCTCCTGCCAGACCATCCGCCATCCGTCCCCCTTCTTCCGCCGTCCAATCGTGTCCGCGGCTCCGGCGGCGATCGGTAGAACGGCGGCCATCCACAGCAGCGGCTTGAGCAGGGTGGGCGCCAGGACGTTCCAGTGCTCCTCCTGCAGCGGCCAGAGCACGGTCACCGCGGCGCCGGTAAGGACCAGGCCGGAGAAGCAGACCAGCGGCCCGCGGGCGTCCTGGGCGGCCGGAGCCAGCTGCGCCAGCGGCTGCTGCGCAAAGCGGATCGATGAGTACCAGACCGAGAGGACAAAGCCAGCCGCCAGCACCACGGCCGCCAGCGCCGCCAGACGCCAGGAGGTGGGAGCAATCAGCCGCAGCCTCTCCGCGGCTCCGTGCGCCGCTCCGTCGGCCAGCTGCAGGGTGACCGTGGGCGGGAGCTGTCCCGGAATCGCCGGCATGCGGCTGTGCTTCGCTTCAACGCTGAGAGGGCCGAGGTGTGCCACGGGCCAGTACTCGTCGTGACCGAGGGCCAGCAGCCGCACCGGCGGGACATTGCACTTGGGATCCTGCGAATTCTTCGGGAGAAGCGAGCACTCGCGCCAACCATACTGATAGAGATAAAGCGGCCCTTCAAGCCCCGTGTTGACAAGCGGGTATTGAGGAGCATTCGGGTCGCAAACGTCCGGGTCATTGACTTCCACGGCATGGATCAAGGCGAGCAGAGCATTGTAGGTGCCGGCCTCGGTCGAGCTGGGGAAGACCCTCTCCGTGCGGGTCCGCGTGAAGGACTGGAACTCATGATTGGCGATGGGAGCCAGGGAATAGGTGGCAAGGGCGAGGACGCCATGCAGCTGCGGCGTCTCGTCGAGGCCGCGGCCGAACAGTGCATCGGCGCCCAGGGTGACGATCCTGCCCTGGGGGTAGGCCGCCCCGAGATAGCGGCTCAGGAAAAGCAGGTCCAGCGGATCGGTCGCGCGCAGGACGATGTAGCGCACGAAGTGCTTACGCAGCTCCGAGACGATGCCGAGCAGCACGGCCTCCTGCGAGAGGGGCGTCTGACGGTGGGAGAAGGCCGCGATCGTGTCGTCGTCGCCACTGACCTCCAGGTTGAGGGGCAGCACGGTGCTGGGCGCTTTCGCGGACTCGCCCTCGTGCGGGCCGCTGCTCTGGTAGGCGTTACGGAGCTGCGAGATCTCGCGCGGGAAATAGAGATTCAGGATCCTGGTGTAAGCCGGTGCATGTGCGGCGCGTCTCTGCGGGTAGCTGCCGGTCCGGCCCGGCACGTTCTCATGAAAGCTGCCGTTGTTGGTCTGGTCTTGGCCAGTCTCGAGTGGATGGAAGCTGCCGTAGGTGGTCTCATCTTCCGACAGCAGGGCGATCGAATCGGCTTTGTCGGCGTGCAGGCGGCTCCGCACGAACTCCTGGAAGCGCTCAATCATGACCTCGTCGGTCTCCTCGAAGGAGAGGAAGGAGGCGCCGGCCCTCTTTGCAATCGGCAGGAAAGAGGTGATCGCCGCGTAGCTGTTGGCCGAGCCGCTGAAGATCAGCGCATGCACGTAGCGGCTCCGGGCCTCGGAGCTCAGCAGCCGGCCAAGCGAGGGCAGCGAGCCGGAGAAGGTCGGGCCGAGAATCTTCAGCTGCGGAAGCTGCGGCGCCCCGCATGCATCTGCGGTCATGCCGAGCGCATCGCGGAACTGCTTTTCGTTGATGCCGCCGGTCGGCGTTTCACCGACGATCCAGACAAAGCGCCAGTCCTCGGCGGGGGGCCCGCCGGCACTCCCACCCGCTGTCAGCTCGCGGCGGAAGGCCATGAGACCGGGCAGCTCCTCCCTGGCCTCGTGGTACGCCGCCGCCGCCAGCCGCTTGCGGATGTCGGCGCTCTCCGGATGCGAGTGGGAGTCCCATGGCATCTGCGCCCGCACGAACGAATATTGAGCGTCTTGCAGCGCCTCCTGGATCGTTTCGATCCTGCGGTCGAAGGTGAGCGCCAGGTGGGTGTGCACCGGGTCCGGGACCAGCGCGATGTAGAACTGGTCGGGCTTGAGGCCGCACGAAGCCGGGTCCTTTTCAACGGCGCCAGACTGGGGATCGGCCGGCCTGGGAACGCAACCCTGGGCAGTGAGGCTCTTGAGCTGCTGCCGATAGCGCTTTCTCGCCCCCTGCTCGGTTCCCACGGTCTCCGCCGCGGCGGCCTTCTCGTCGGGCGAAGATCCCGCGCTGGAGCCCGCTTCGACCGGGGGCGGAGGCTGAGCGGCGGGCCCCTTGTCGCCACCGCTCGAAAGCCGCCCCGGCGCCACCAGCGTCGCGATCATGAGAGAGCCGGCAAGCCATGCTCCGCTGCGCTCCATCTGCCTGCCTCCTTTCCATGTCAGGTTCCAAGCTCAACCTTCCAAGGCACGCCGGGCCAGCTCCCGCGCTCGGCGCGGCGCCAGCCCGGACCCTTAGACGGACGGTAGCGGCGGTTTTTCCCGCCGCCGGCTGCGCCGGCGCTCTGTGCTAGCGTGGCCTCCCGTGCACCCGATCCCAAGCCGGCCTTCCGTTCCCAGGCGATTCCGATGGGCCGCCTGGACGGCCGGGGCCGCCGTCGTCCTGGCGCTCCAGGCTCTGGCGGTGAGCCGCCAGGCGCTGACCAGCGACGAGGCGTACCACTCCCTCGCCGGCTACCAGGCCGACCATTACGGGCAGAACGGGCTCAACCTGGAGCACCCGCCGCTGGTCAAGCTGATCGCGGCGCTGCCGCTCGCCGGCCTGCGGCCGGCGCTCTCGCCGCCGGTGCGGGTGGATGCGGCGCTCGGCGCGCTCCAGGTCCTCTACCAGCGGCCGGACGCCGAGGTGCGCGCGCGGCTCGGCGGCCGGACGCTGCTGGTGGCGCTCTTCGGGCTGCCGCTGCTCGGCGCGGCGTTCCTGCTCGGGCGGGAGGTTGGAGGCCGCGGCGCGGGGATCGCCCTGGCGCTGCTGCTCGGGCTCGACTGGAGCGCCTTCCCCGCCCTGGGGCTGATCTACACCGACACGGCGGCGGGGCTCGGGTTCACGCTCACCCTGGCCGCCGCCGCGCGGTTCCTGCGCCGGCCCCGCCTGCCGGCCGCGGCGGCGATGGGGCTCGGCCTGGGGCTGGCGGTGGCGAGCAAGCTGACCGGCCTGCTCGCGCTGCCGGCTGTCGGAGGCGCCCTTCTGCTGGCGCCCTGGACTCCCCGGCCCACGCGGCGCCAAACAGCGCCGCCTGGAGAGACGCTCGCCGAAGGACCGCCCCTTGAAGGAGCAGCGGAACGGCCGGTGCCGGCGAGGCCAGTTGCTGCTCCGGGGCCGATGGCTACGCGAGAGCCGAAGCGTGCGTCAAGGCTGCCGGCGTCCCCCTGGCGGCCAGGGCGCGAGGCCGGCCGGCGCCTGCTGTACGGCCTCGCGGCCGGCGCCATCGCCGTGGCGGCGCTGGAGCTGGTCTACGCCGCCGCCAACCGGCGCTACGACCCGGCGCCCGGGCGCCAGACGATCGAGCTCTACTGCGCCGACCGCTCGACCATGCGGGTCGAGGACCGGCTCCAGACCGCCGAGCCGGGGTTGCTGGCGGTCGAGCGCCGCGACCCGCGCGCGGCGCAGTGGCTGACCGGCCTGCTCGCCACCCGCGCCCAGAACTCCCTCGCCACCTACCCGGCCTGCAACTTCGGCCGCATGCACTCGCGCGGCCTCTGGTGGTACTTCCCGGTGCTGCTCCTGGCCCGCACGCCGCTGCCGCTGCTCCTGGCGAGCGGCGCCGCGCTGGCCTCGGCCTTGGGCGCGCTGCGCCGCCGCCGGCACGGAGCGCCGGATGCCGGAGCCACGGAGCGCGAAGCCGCCCAGGCGGCTCGCGACGCCCGGGACATACGGGCGGCAGCCGCGGAGGACTCGCCGCCCACGGCGACAGCGGACGCCGCGATGCCGAAGGCCACGGTCCCGAATGCCTGGACGCCGGCCACCGCGACGCCGGATGCCGGCAGAGACACGCGCCGGCGGTTCGCCTGGCTGCTCGCCGGCACCGCGGCGCTCTACCTGGCGGTGGCGATGACCTCCAACTACAACGCTGGCCTGCGCCACCTGCTGCCCGTGCTGCCCGTCCTCTACCTGCCGGCAGCGCTGTGGGCGGCGCGCCGCCCTCTCCTCGGGTGCCTTCTCGCGGCGGCCATGCTCGGCGAGGCGCTGGTGCTCGCGCCGACCT
>JASLEW010000430.1 GCA_030150965.1 Thermoanaerobaculia bacterium
GGAGGCAAACGGCGCCACCCCGGCGGCGGCCTGTTGTTGTCTGCCTGGTGCCAAGAGGGATACGATCCTGTCAATATATGCGGATCGAGGTCCTAGGAGGGTATGGGGGCGAGAGCCCGGATTGCCGCATGACCTGCCTGCTGATCAACGGCAGGATCGCGCTCGATGCCGGCTCGCTCACCCAGACCCTGAGCATCGACCGCCAGGTGGCCCTGCATTCGATCCTGCTCAGCCACTCCCACATCGACCACACCAACTGCCTGCCGTTCTTCGTCGAGAACGTGTACGGCAAGGCCGACCGGCCGATCGACCTGCATGCCTCGGCCGCCACGCTCTACGCCATCCGCAAGTACCTCTTCAATAACGACACCTGGCCGGACTTCACCCGCCTGCCGAACCACCTGCTGCCGGCGCTGCGTTTCCAGGAGCTGGAGAAGGAGCGGGCGGTGGTGATCGAGGGCGTGAGCTTCACCCCGATCGCGGTCGATCACCTGGTTCCGACCTTCGGCTTCCTCATCGAGCAGGACGGCGCCGCGGTGCTCTGGTCGAGCGACACCGGCCCCACCACGCGCCTGTGGGAGATCGCCAACTCGACTCCCAACCTCAAGGCGGTCTGCCTGGAGACCAGCTTCGACAACACCCTGCAGGACGTGGCGGACGTGTCGCTCCATCTCACGCCGCGGACCCTGGAGGCCGAGCTGCGCAAGCTCCACCGCAAGATGCCGGTGCTGCTGCACCACCTCAAGCCCCCCTGTGTGGAGCGCATCCACGCCGAGGTGGGCCAGCTGCACAACGGCGACGTGAGCTTCCTCGAGCAGGGCAGGGAATACCGCTTCTAGCGCCCCCCGGCCGGCGGCGTGCGCGGCGGCGCGGAACCACAACCCAGTGTGGTGCCGGCCCGCGACACCACCTTCCACGGCGCAGGTGCATTGGCAGGCGGGATCGAGGGTGATAGCTTAGAAGCGCGGTGGCACTCCCCTCTCAGCCCGATCGAGGACCGGACCCCGAGCCCGGGGTGTCCGCGCCGTGGACCGGCCAGGGCAGCCTCTTCGACCCGTGGCCCGAGCCGCTGCCGGCCGCCGCGCGGTCCGTGCCGGCCGGACCTCCGCCACTGGCGCCGGTCGCGCCGGCCGGGCGGCCCCTGCCGGAGGCCCGGCCCCCTCTGGCTTCGCCGGCGGGCTCCGCGGCCCCGCTGCGGATGGCCGTCCTGGGCTCGGGCAGCGGCGGCAACGCCGTGGTCGTGGAGTCCGGTCCCAACCGCATCCTGATCGACGCCGGCTTCTCCAGCCGCGAGCTGGGGCGCCGCCTGGCCCGCCTCGGCATCGAGCCGAGGAGCCTGGCGGCGCTGGTGCTCACCCACGAGCACATCGATCACTGCCGCGGCGTCGCCCGTTTCGCCCGCCGCGCCGGCCTGCCGGTGTACGCCACGGCCGGCACCCTGCGCGAGGTCAGGATGGACGGCGCGACCGCGGCGGGGGCGACGGTCCTGCGCTCGGGCGAGCCCTGCGAGGTGGCGGGCTTCCAGATCGAGCCCTTCCTGCTGCCGCACGACGCGCGCGAGCCGATCGGCGCGGTGATCGAGGACGGCGCCGGCCGCCGCCTCGGCCTGGTGGCCGACTGCGGCACGCGCAGCCAGCTCGCCTGGACGCGCCTGCACGACCTGGACATCCTGGTGGTGGAGACCAACCACGACCTCGACATGCTGCGCAACGGGCCCTATCCGTGGCCGCTCAAGCAGCGCGTCGCCGGCCGCCACGGCCACCTGTCGAACCGCGAGGCGGCGGACGGCCTGCCCGAGCTGCTCTGCGACCGCCTGCGCTGGGTGGTGCTCTATCATCTGTCGCGCACCAACAACCTGCCGGCGCTGGCGGCGGCGACCATGGCCGAGGCGCTCGCCCGCGAGGGCTGCGGCGCCCGGCTGGAGGTGAGCAACCAGTTCCATCCGACCCCCTGGCTCACGGTCGGCTGAGGAGTCCAACTTGACCGCACGAGTCACCGTCTATCCCCGCCGCGAGATCCTCGACCCGCAGGGCAAGGCCATCCGCGACGCCCTGGCCCGGGTGGGCTTCGCCGGCGTCGCCTCGGTGCGCGCCGGCAAGAGCTTCGAGATCCGCCTCGACCACGACGACCGCGAGCGCGCCCTTCGGGAGCTCGGCGAGATGTGCCGCAAGCTCCTGGCGAACACCGTGGTCGAGGACTTCACCGTCGAGATCCTGAACGGCGGCCGCGCATGAGGTGCGGCGTCGTCGTCTTCCCGGGCAGCAACTGCGATCACGACGTGTACCACGTCTTCAAGCACGTCCTGCAGCAGGAGACCGTGTTCCTCTGGCACCAGGACGAGAGCCTGGCCGGCTGCAACCTGGTGGTGCTGCCGGGCGGCTTCGCCTACGGCGACTACCTGCGCGCCGGCGCCATGGCGGCGCTCTCGCCGGTGATGGCGGCGGTGCGCCGCCACGCCGAGGCCGGCGGCCTGGTCCTCGGGGTCTGCAACGGCTTTCAGGTGCTGTTGGAAGCCGGCCTCCTGCCCGGCGCGATGCGGCGCAACGTCAGCCTGCGCTTCGTCTGCCGCGACGTCTGGCTGCGCGTCGAGCGCACCGGCCTGCCGTTCACCCGCCGGCTGCGCACCGGCCAGCTGCTGCGCATGCCGGTCGCCCACGCCGAGGGCAACTACGAGGACTCGGCGGCGCGCCTCGACGCCCTGGAGGCGGCGGGGCAGGTGGTGTTCCGCTACGTCTCGCCCGCCGGCCAGCCCGACCCGGAGTGGAACCCGAACGGCGCGGCGCGGGCGATCGCCGGCATCTGCAACCCGGCCGGCAACGTCCTCGGCCTGATGCCGCACCCCGAGCGCTGCGCCGAGGAGATCCTGGGCAACCGCGACGGCCTGGAGCTGCTCGCCGGCACCGCCGAGGCGCTGGCGGAGCGGCCGGGGCAGCCCATGGCCCCAGCAGCCGCGGGAGCCTCGCCCGACCCTGCGGCGGCGGCCGGTTCCCGCGCCGGGCACCCGGGAG
>JASLEW010000983.1 GCA_030150965.1 Thermoanaerobaculia bacterium
ACCGGCCGGCGGCCCGGACGCCGCGGGCTCCGGCCCCGGGGCCCCCGGTGGCGCTTCCGCGGCTGCCGCCGCCGCTGGCGCCGGCGGCGCCGTCACCGCCGCCCTCGCCGAGGCCAACCGGGCGCTCCGTTCGAGCGACCAGACCGTGCGCCTGCTGCCCCCGTCCGAGGGCCTGCTGACCGGCGCGGTGCGCATCGATGCGGCGGTGGCCGGCAGCGGCATCGACCACGTCCGCTTCCTGCTCGACGGCCGTCCGGCGCTCACCAAGCGGCACCCGCCGTTCAGCGTCGATCTGAACCTCGGGCTCCAGCCCCGCACCCACGTCATCCGCGCCCTGGCCGAGTCGGCCGACGGCGGCCTGCTGGCCGAGGACCAGCTGGTGCTCAACGCCGGGCCGCACCGCTTCGCCGTCCGCCTGGTCGAGCCGCAGGCCGGCAAGCGCTACCGGGCGAGCCTCCAGGCCGAGGCCAAGCTGGACGTGCCCGAGGGCGAGACGCTCGACCGGGTCGAGATCTACCGCGACGACACCCTGGTGGCGACCCTCTTCCAGCCGCCCTGGACCCAGCCGGTGCTGATCCCCGAGGGCAGCCGCGTCTCCTACGTGCGGGCGGTGGCCTACCTGGCCAACGGCGACACCAGCGAGGACCTGGTGCTGGTCAACTCCCCCAACCCGGGCGAGCGGGTGGACGTGCAGCTGGTCGAGCTCTACACCTCGGTGACCGACCGCCGCGGGCGGCCGGTGGACGGCCTCGGCCGCGGCGACTTCCGGGTGTTCGAGGACGGCGCCGAGCAGACCCTGCGGCGCTTCGAGCTGGTGCACGACCTGCCGATCCACGCCGGGGTGCTGCTCGACACCTCGGGCTCGATGCTGGACAACCTGGAGACCGCGGTGCAGGCGGCGCTCGGCTTCTTCCACGAGGTCATCCAGCCCAAGGACCGGGCGGCGGTGATCACCTTCAACGGCGAGCCCAACCTCGCGGTGCGCTTCACCAACGACCGCGAGCTGCTGGCCGGTGGCCTGGCCGGCCTGCACGCCGAGGGCAACACCGCCCTCTACGACAGCATCATCTATGCGCTCTACTACTTCGGCGGCGTGCGCGGCAAGCGCGCGGTGGTGCTGCTGACCGACGGCAAGGACGAGGGCAGCCGCTTCCATTTCCGCGACGCGCTCGAGTACGCCAAGCACAGCGGCATCGCCTTCTACTGCATCGGCCTCGGCCAGACCGCCAACGGCCCCGACATCCGGCTCAAGCTGACCCAGCTGGCCGGCGAGACCGGCGGCCGGGCGTTCTTCATCGATCGCGCCGCGCAGCTGCCGGGGATCTATCACGACATCGAGGCCGAGCTGCGCTCGCAGTACCTGCTCGCCTACCAATCCTCCAAGGCGGGCAACGACGGCAAGTTCCGCACCGTCGAGGTGAAGCTGGACCGGCCGGGCCTCGACGCCCGCACGGTCCCGGGATACTACCCCTGAGCGCCCTCGCCTTGGACGGCGGCCCGCGTCCCCTCCTGGTGCTGGCCTCCGCCTCGCCGCGCCGCCGCGAGCTGCTGGCCGGCCTCGGCCTGCATTTCACCGTTGCCCCGGCCGACCTCGACGAGACGCCGCTGCCGGGCGAGACGCCGGCGGCCTGCGTGCGGCGCCTTGCTGCAGCCAAAGCGGCCAAGGCGGCCGCGCACCCGGGCCCGGCGCTGGTGCTCGCCGCCGACACCGTGGTGGTGCTCGACGGCAGGATGCTGGGCAAGCCGCGCGACCGCGCCGACGCCCGCCGCATGCTCGCCGCCATCGCCGGCCGCGAGCACACGGTGCTGACCGGCATGGCCCTGCACGAGCGGCCGGACGGGCGGCAGCTCGACGGGGTGGAGGCGTCGCGCGTGCGCATGGCGCGCCTGACGCCGCACGAGATCGACTGGTACGTGGAGACCGGCGAGCCGCTCGACAAGGCCGGCGCCTACGCCGTGCAGGGGATCGGCGCCCTGTTCGTGGAGGCGGTCTTCGGCAACTACACCAACGTCGTCGGCCTGCCGCTGCCGGCGGCCGCCCGGCTGTTCGCGGCGCTGGGCTACGAGCTGCGGGATTTTGGAGCCCAGGGAGCCCAGGGCGCCCAGGCCCTGCGGGAGGGGACCGGGGCCGCGGCCCTCACCCCCCGAACTTGATCGGGTCGCCCAGCTCGTCGAGGGCGAAGTTGGCCATGATCTGATGGCCGTTGAAGTCCAGGACGCGGAGGTCCTCCTCGGCCTCCAGGTCCTTGACGATGTTGGCGTAGGAGTGGGCGTAGCGCGACTTGACCGCCTCCAGGTCGACCTCGTAGGCGATGAACTTGTCGATGCCCTTGTAGCGGAGCTTGCTCACCAACCGCTCGTCGGTCAGGTTGGGATAGGTGGAGAGGACGAGGATGGGTCCGGTGCCGGTGAAGATCAGGTAGGCGCGCGTGGCGGTCTTGGTCAAGGTCATCTCGTCTCCTCTGTCCCGGCTCCTCATCCGGTCCCTTCGCGATTCCAGCAACAGGCAGCGTGAGTGACGGCGATGGAGAGGAGTAGATCATGAGCGGCGCCGGCGGGGGAAGGCTGGAGGAGGGGCACCCCGGCGCCCCGGGCGCGCCCCAGGCCGGCGATGCGGCCCCCGCCGTGGTCCTGGTGCGCCCGCGCGAGGAGGGCAACGTCGGCGCGGCGGCGCGGGCGATGGCCAACATGGGCCTCTCCCGCCTCGTCCTGGTCGAGCCGGCGGCGGCGCTGGGCGACGTCGCCCGCCGCTTCGCGGTGGGGGCCGGCCACGTCCTGGACGGGTGTGCGCGGGCGCCCGACCTGCGCGCCGCGCTGGCGCCCTTCGCCAGGGTCGTCGCCACCACCTCGACGCGCGACCGCCGGCCGTCCGCGGCGTGGATCGGCCCGCGCGAGCTGCCGGCGCGCCTCGCCGCCGAGCCGCCGGGCACGGCGGTGGCGCTGGTCTTCGGCCCGGAGGTGGGCGGCCTGACCAACGAGGAGCTGGCCCGCGCCAACCTGGTGGTGACGGTCCCCTGCGCCCCCGAGCAGCCGACGCTGAACCTCGCCCAGGCGGTGCTGATCCTGGCCTACGAGCTGTACCAGCACGGCCTGGCCGGCGCCGGCGGGCGGCCGGCCGGCCTCCCGGCGGGGAGCGCCGATCCCCCCGCCACCGCCGCCACCGCCGCCACCCCCGCCACCGCCGCCACTGCCGCCGATATCGCGGGGCTCTTCGACCATGCCGCCGCGGTCCTGGGCCGGATCGGCTTCGACCGCGACAGCACCTTCCCCGGGGTGATCCGGGACCTCCGCGCGCTCGCCGGCCGCGCCCGCCTCAGCCGCCGGGAGGCGGCGATCCTGCGCGGGATCTGCCGCCGCGCCGGGCATGCGCTGAGCGGAGCGGCACCGGCGCCGGGAGAGAGCGGCGACTGAGCGCGCCGCGGTCCGGCGAGGCGGGCCCGGCGCCGATCCGGCGACGCGGGAGCAGATATCAGGGACGAGATGCCGCTTGGATGCCGCGGGCCGGGTCCAGGCGGTGCCTGGAGGCGCGGGGGCGCGGAGGAGGGCGCGAGCGAGGGGCGCCGGCCGGCGCCCCGCTCAGGCGTTGCGCTTGAGCTGGTCCTCGATGAGGTCCTCGGCGTCGTCCTTGGAGAAGCCGCGGGCCACCATCTGGTAGGTGAGCGCGGCCATGCAGCGGCGGGCCACCTTGCGCACGCTGGAGGGATGGTATCCCATGCGCTCGGCCACCTCCGAGGAGTCGTAGCCCAGGCCGTAGCGCAGGCGCAGGAGCTTGCGGCAGCGCGCCGGCAGCTGCTCCATCAGGTCGTTGAGGTCCCAGAGCAGCTCGGCGCGCTCCTGCGGCGCCGCCATCGGCTCGGTCAGCAGCTCCAGGATCACCGTATCGACCGCGTTGTAGAGGCTCGCGCGGCGCTTGCGCCAATACACCACGCAACGGTTGCGCAGGGTCACCAGGATCCACGCCTCGGGATCCTGGATCTCGCCCCATTTCTGGATGGTGGCGACCAGCGCCTCCTGCACCAGATCCTCGGCGTCGTGGGCAGGCACCCGGTAGCGGCTCAGCGTGTGCTTGAGCCGCGGCCGCAGGCGGCGCAGCAAGGCCTCCAGCGGCTCGCGTTCGATGGGTTGGTCCGGGACTGCCATGGAGATAGATTAATCGAAGATTGAGGCTGAGGGTCCAGGTTGGCAATCATAAACCCGCCTGGGGGTATCTGGTCAATTTAGCGCGGCCATCCGTACCACGGTGTGGCCCGATCCGGCCGCAACTTGTCCCGACCCGGAGGATGGATGCAGCTCCCTCTCAACTCCTGGTTTCGCTCCTGGCTTCGCGGCGGCGCGGCCGGCTCCCGCGGCGGACCGGACAGCCCGGCGGCACGGGACAGCTCTACCTGATAGACTCCCCCCCCGCATGACTTCCACCGCCGAGCCGCGCCCCGCGCTCTCCCTGCTCCCCCTGGTCGCCCGGAGCCTGCGCCTCAAGCCGATCATCGGCGTGGTGCGCACCGCCACCGTCGCCGATGCCGCCCGCCAGGCGCGGGCGCTCGCCGAGGCCGGCATCGAGCTGATCGAGATCACCTTCACCGTCCCCGGCGGCTCCGGCCTGGTGCGGGAGCTGCTGGCCGAGCGCCGGGGCCGCGACGCCCGCGGCGGCCCGGGCGCCAAGGGCGATCTCGGCGATGCCGGCGATGCCGGCGACATCGGCAGTCAGGGCGGCCCGCCCTGGTTCGGCATGGGCACCGTCACCGGCGCCTCCCGCGCCGCCGAGGCGCTCGCGGCGGGAGCCGAGTTCCTGGTGAGCCCCAACGTGGACGCGGCGGTGGCCCAGGCGGCCCGGCAGGCCGGGCGGTTCCTGGTCATGGGCGCGCTGACGCCGACCGAGATCGTGGCGGCGCGGGAGCTCGGCGCAGACATCGTGAAGGTCTACCCGCTGCCGCCGGTCGGCGGCCCCGCCTACCTGTCGGTCGTGCGCCAGCCCCTGGGCGACGTGCCGATGCTGGCGGCGGGCGGCTTCGGCATCGACGACATTCCGGCCTACCGCCAGGCCGGCGCCTCGGCCTTCGGCATCGGCTATCCGCTGCTGGCCGGCCCGGAAAGCGCCGGCCAGACGGTGATCAACCATCGCATCGCGCGCGCGCTCCGCCTCGCGGCCGGCGGCGCGGGCGGCACAGGCGGCGCGGCCGCCGGCCCGGCACACCCTCCGGCGCACTCTGGCGAGGAGCGAGCATGAACCCTGCCACCACACCTGCGCGGCAGGTGGTCTTCGACCCCACTCCCGAGATCTTCGCCACCGACACGGCCGGCGCCTTCAGCTACCCGTTGCTGGTCGCCGGCAAGGCCTTCCTGGCGACCGGCTCCTACGACGAGGTGCGCTTCGTCTTCTCGGTCTGGCACCCGTCGGGGCAGCGCACCATCGACCTCGACCGCGCCTACGTCGAGCTGCGCGCCTCCTTCGACCAGGAGGAGGAGCACTGGACCAAGATCGCCGAGATCGAGCCGGTGGTGCCGCCCTATGCCGGCGGCGAGAGCTTCGACGGCTGGATCGTGCTGCCGATCCTCGGCTCCTCGACCGCCTACGCCCTGGTGGGCAGCGGCTTCGAGCCGCGGGCGCGGCTGCAGATCCGCGCCAGCGCCTACTTCGTGGCCTGAGGCAGGCACCCCGCGGCAATGGGCACGATCGATCTGCTCTCGCGCCTGGCCCGGCCGCTCCCCGAGGGCGAGGGCAAGATCGTGCTGCTGGTGATGGACGGGCTGGGCGACATCCGCACCGAGGGCCAGCCGCTGACCCCCCTGGAGCACGCCAACCTGCCGCACCTCGACGCCCTGGCCCGCCGCTCGGCGCTCGGGCGGCTGGTGCCGGTCGCGCCCGGCATCACCCCGGGCAGCGGCCCGGGGCACCTGGCGCTGTTCGGCCACGACCCCACCGAGGCCAGGGCCGACATCGGCCGCGGCGTGCTGGAGGCGCTGGGCGAGGGGCTGGCGGTCGGTCCCGGCGACGTCGCGGCGCGCGGCAACTTCGCCACCGCCGACGCCGCGGGCAACCTCACCGACCGCCGCGCCGGCCGCATCCCCACCGAGGAGTGCCGGCGCCTGTGCGCGGCGCTGCGCGAGGCGCTGGCGCCGGAGCAGCCGATCGACGGCGTCCACGTGACCGTCGAGGCCGGCGAGGGCTACCGCTTCGTGGTGGTGCTGCACGGCACCGGCCTCTCCCCCGGGCTGGCCGACACCGACCCCCAGCGCCTGGGCGTGCCGCCGCTGCCGGTCACCGCCCGCGAGCCGAGCGCCGAGCGCACCGCCGCGGTGGTGCGGCGCGTGGTCGCCGTCTGCGAGCGCGCGCTGGCCGCCGAGCCGCGCGCCAACCGCGTCACCCTGCGCGGCTTCTCGCAGCTGCCGCACCTGCCGCCGATGCGCGACCTCTACCACCTGCGCTGCGCCTGCTTCGCCGGCTATCCGCTCTACCGCGGCGCCGCCGCCGCCTGCGGCATGGTGGTGGTGCCGGCGCAAAAGCACCCGGCGGAGGCCATCGCCGAGGTGCGCATCAACTGGAGCCGGTTCGACTTCTTCTTCCTCCACGTCAAGGCGACCGACGCCGCGGGCGAGGACGGCAACTTCGCCGCCAAGGTGCAGGCCATCGAGGAGCTGGACGCCTCCCTGCCGGACCTCCTCGGCCTGGGGCCGGCGGTCGTCGCCGTCACCGGCGACCACTCGACGCCGGTGCCGCTCAGGTCCCACAGCTGGCACCCGGTGCCGCTGCTCCTCCACTCCGCCTGCGTGTCGATCGACGGCAGCGCCGAGTTCACCGAGCGCGCCGCGGCCCGCGGCGGCCTGGGCACCCTGCGCTCCTGCGAGCTGATGGGCCTGCTGCTGGCCAACGCCGGCCGGCTGACCAAGTACGGGGCCTAGCAGGCTGCTGAAAAATCCCGCACGCCGCGCTGCGCCCTGCGGGTTGCGGCGGCGCGGGGCCGTCTGCGGCGTTGCCGCTCCTCGACGATGTCCCAGCATCGCCTGCGTCGCGGCGCCTGGCATCCGGCCCCGCGGCG
>JASLEW010000505.1 GCA_030150965.1 Thermoanaerobaculia bacterium
ACCAAGGGCCAGGCCGCCGGCGTCGCCGGCGGCCAAGGAGCCACTGCCGGCGTCCCTGCCGGCGGCACCTCCGGCGCCGCCCCGGCCAGGCCCGGCGCCGCGCCGCCGGCCAAGACCGGCACCGGCGTCGCCGGCTTCGGCAAGGGGACCCAGCCCCAGGAGCGCAACGGGCCGATCACCGTCCTCGCCACCAACATGCTCTACCGCGACCTGACCGGCATGCTGAGCTACAAGGGCAACGTCCACGTCGATCAGGACACCCGGACCCTCGTCTGCCAGCAGCTCGACGTCGAGCTCGACAAGAACCACAAGGCCGAGCGCATGACCTGCAACGGCGACACCCACCTCGACGACCCGGCGACCGGCCGCAAGATCGACGGCGAGAGCGCCGTCTACCGGCTGGAGATCCGCAAGATCGACATCCTGGGCAACCCGGTGGTGATGCACGACCGCGAGGGCAACATCGTCCACGGCATGCGCCTGCGCTACTCGATCGACGACGGCAAGGTCGAGGTGCTGGGCAAGGACGACGGGCCGAGACCGGCGCCGCCGGCGCCGATGACCTTCGCCGGCGCCGCGGCAGCGCCGGCGCCGGAGCGGCCCGCCCGCGAGGGCGCGGCCGGAGGGACGCGATGAGCGACGAGCCGCAGAGGCTCTACACGGAGGACCTGCGCAAGGTCTACCGCGGGCGGGCGGTGGTCAACAAGGTGTCGATCGAGGTCCACCCGGGCGAGATCGTCGGCCTCCTGGGCCCCAACGGCGCCGGCAAGACGACCACCTTCTACATGGTGGTGGGGCTCACCACGCCGGACGCCGGCGCGGTCTTCCTGGGCGACGAGGAGATCACCGACCTGCCGATGTACCTGCGGGCGCAGCGCGGCATCAGCTACCTGCCGCAGGAGCCGTCGATCTTCCGCCGCATGTCGGTCGAGGACAACCTGCGCTCGATCTTCGAGACCCTGGACCTGTCGCACGCCGAGCAGGAGCGCCGCATCGATCAGCTGGTCAACGACTTCGGCCTGGCCAAGGTGCGCCGCAACCGCGGCTACTCGCTGTCGGGCGGCGAGCGGCGGCGGGTCGAGATCGCGCGCGCCCTGGTCATCAGTCCGTGGTATATCCTTCTCGACGAGCCCTTCGCGGGCATCGATCCGATCGCCGTGCTGGACATCCAGGGCATCATCCGGCATCTCAAGTCGATGGGCATCGGGATCCTGGTGACCGACCATAACGTGCGGGAAACATTGAAAATAACCGATCGGGCCTATATCATCACCGATGGCGAGATCCTGCGGGCCGGAACGCCCCTGGAGCTCTCCACGGACCCGCAGGTCCGCAAGGTCTATCTCGGTGAAGACTTCACCCTCTGAGGTGTTTTCCCACGCATGGCGTTAGAGCAGAAACTCTCCCTCAAGCTGGCGCAGCGGCTGGTCATGACGCCGTCGCTGCAGCAGGCCATCAAGCTGCTGCAGATGACCCGCATGGAGCTGGACACACTGCTCACCCAGGAGCTGGTCGAGAACCCGGTCCTGGAGGAGGCGGCCGAGTCGGCCGACTCCCCCGACCCGGTGGAGGAGGAGCCCGAGGCACCGCGCGACGAGCGCCAGGAGGCGGCGGCCAACGGCGAGGAGATCAACCACGGCGAGTCGATGGAGAACATCGACCTCGACGCCTACTTCGGCGACTACTGGGAGGGCTCCGGCTACTCGTCCATGGCCGAGGAGCGCGACGAGCCGCCGATCGAGAACAGCCTCACCCGCGCGCCCGACCTCTACGACCATCTGCTCTGGCAGCTGCACATGGCGGAGGTCGAGCCGCGGCAGCGCGAGATCGCCGAGCTGATCATCGGCAACCTCGACCCCGACGGCTTCCTCGTCGCCACGCTCGAGGAGATCCAGGCGATGGGCGACGATGCCGAGGCGCTCGCCGCCGATACCGCGGAGACCATCCGCGAGCGGGCCAACGGCCACCGCTTCGCCCTGGCCGAGGTGGAGGCGGCGCTGGCCCTGGTGCGGAGCTTCGACCCGCCGGGCATCGCCTGCCGCGACCTGCGCGAGAGCCTGCTGCAGCAGATGGACAGCCGCGGCGTGCCCGCCGACGCGCTGGCGCGGCGCACGGTCGAGGAGGCGTGGGAGCTGTTCCTGCGCCGCCAGTTCCCGGCGGTGGCCAAGAAGCTGGGCATCGACCTGGCCGAGCTCGAGGACGCGGTCGAGCTGATCCGCACCCTGGAGACCAATCCGGGGCGCAAGTTCAGCACCGAGCGGCCGCACTACATCGAGCCGGACGTCTTCGTGCGCCGGGTGGGCGACGAGTACGTCATCCAGCTCAACGACGACGGCCTGCCGCGGCTGCGGGTGAGCCGCTCGTACCGGCGCATGCTGCAGACCATGCGCACCGAGGGGCGGCAGTCCGAAGCGCAGCAGTTCATCAAGGACAAGATCCGCTCGGCGGTGTGGCTCATCAAGAGCCTCGACCAGCGCCAGCGCACCATCTATAAGGTGGCGGCGTCGATCATCCGCCAGCAGCGCGACTTCCTCGACAAGGGCATCGACCACCTGCGGCCGATGGTGCTGCGCGACGTGGCCGAGGACATCGGCATGCACGAGTCGACGGTCTCGCGCGTGGTCTCCAACAAGTACATCCATACGCAGCGTGGCCTGTTCCCGATGAAGTTCTTTTTCCACAGCGGCATCGACCGCGAATACGGCGACAACATCTCGTCGCTGACCGTCAAACGCAAGATCGAGCAGATGATTCAGGCGGAGGATCCGAAGCGGCCGCTGTCCGACAGCGAGCTGATGCGGATCCTGAATCGCGAGGGCATCCAGATCGCCCGGCGCACGGTGGCGAAGTATCGCGACGAGCTGAGCATTCCGTCGTCCACCGACCGCAAGCAGATTTTTTGAAGCTGAAGCGCGGGGCCTTGGCGCCACCACCGCCGCCACCGCGAGCCCCCGAGACCGAGACATCCCGAGACAGCGGAATGAGGCGCTCCCATGCAGATCGACTACACCTGCCGTAACGTGAACCTCGACGACCGTCTGCGCGCAGCGATCGAGCTGAAGCTGGAGAAGCTGGCCAGGTTCCTGGAGGAGCCGGTGGAGGTGAAGGTGCTGCTCGACATCGAGAAGCACCGCCACCTGGCCGGGGTGCACATCACCCACCGCCTGGGCGTCATCCAGGCCCAGGAGGAGAACCAG
Organism: Thermoanaerobaculia bacterium; assembly: GCA_030150965.1. Lineage (GTDB taxonomy): Bacteria > Acidobacteriota > Thermoanaerobaculia > Multivoradales > UBA5704 > JASLEW01. The sequence continues at coordinate 3,198 of JASLEW010000505.1, forward strand.
GGCAGCCTCCAGGACGCCGTCCACCTGGCGCTGGAGCGCGGCGAGAAGCAGGCGCGGCGGTCGCGCAAGAAGCGGGTCGATCAGCGCCGCCGGTCGGAGCGCGGCGACGGCAACGGCGGCCATCGCTGGCCGCTCGAGGTGCTCGACCGCGGCTCGCTCGGCGGCGGCGAGAAACCGCGCGTCATCGAGACCACGCATCTGCCGATCAAGCCGATGACCATCGAGGAGGCGGCCATCGAGCTGGAGTCGGCCGAGCACGGCTTCGTGGTGTTCCGCGATTCGCAGAGCGACCGCCTCAACGTGCTGTTCAAGCGCAAGGACCAGAACTACGGGCTGATCGCCCCCGAGTCGTGACGCCATGACCTCGGTCGTCGGCACCCTGATCCGGCAGGAGCTGGTCTTTCCCGATCTTCCGGCGACCGACTGCCAGGGCGTGCTCCGGGCGCTGGCCGAGCGCACCGCGGCCAGCGGCATCGTCGGCCTGGCGGATGCCGACCGCCTGTTCCGGGCGCTGTGGGAACGCGAGCGGCTCGGCTCGACCGGCATCGGCCAGGGGGTGGCGATCCCGCACTGCAAGCTGCGCGGGCTGCCGCACGGCATCGTGGCGGTCGGCCTGGCGCGCCCGGGCGTGGCCTTCGGCGCCCCGGACGGCGAGCCGGTCGCCGTCTTCTTCCTCGTCCTGTCTCCCGACGAGAGCCCGGCCGAGCACCTGCTCATCCTGGCCAAGGTCTCGCGCTGGCTGCGCGAGGAGGGCCGCGTCGCCAAGCTCCTCGGCCTCCGGGACCGCGACGCCCTGGTCGAGTACCTGAGGGAGAGCCTCTGAATGCAGACCCCGCCGCGCGCCATCGTGCCGCCGCCGGTCCAGGTCCGCGAGCTGCTGGGGGAGGAGCTGGCCAACCTCAACCTGCGCGTGCTGTCGGGCGAGTCGCACCTCGACAACGTCATCAGCCACCCGCGGGTGCAGAAGCCCGGGCTCGCCTTCGCCGGCTACTTCGCCTACATCAAGCCGGGGCGGGTGCAGATCGTCGGCGAGAGCGAGACCGAGTACATGATGACGCTCGACGAGGCGGAGCGCCTGCGGCGGTTCGACGTCATCGCGAGCCTGCCGGTGCCGGTCTTCGTCATCACCAAGGGGCTGCCGCCGCTGCCCGGGTTCCTGGAGAGCTGCCAGCGCGCCGAGCTGCCGGTGCTGTCGTCGACCGCGCTCTCCTCCACGGTCATCAAGCAGATCAGCTACTACCTCGAAGACCACCTGGTGCCGTCCACCGTGCTGCACGGCGTGCTGCTCGACATCTATGGCCTGGGCGTGATGCTGATCGGCGACAGCGGCGTCGGCAAGAGCGAATCGGCGCTCGACCTCATCAGCCGCGGCCACAGCCTGGTGGCCGACGACCGCGTCAACGTCAAGCGCTATCCCAGCGGCGAGCTGGTCGGCTTCAGCGAGGGGCCGCTGCGCCGCCACATGGAGCTGCGCGGCATCGGCATCATCAACGTCCAGGACCTCTTCGGCCTGGCGTCGGTGCGCGAGCGCAAGACGATCGACCTGGTGATCGAGCTGGAGCACTGGCAGGCCGGCCAGGCCTACGATCGGCTGGGCCTCGACGAGAGCGTCTTCCACATCCTCGACGTGCCGTGCCCCTACATCCGCATGCCGCTCGCCATGGGCCGCAACGTCGGCATCCTGGTCGAGATCGCGGCGCGCAACCACGTGCTGAAGCTGCAGGGCCACCACTCGGCGCGCGAGTTCGCGCGCAAGCTTGAGGCCGAGCTTGAACGAAACCGCAAGGTTCCCGCCCGCTGAGCCGGCGCCCCCACCCGCGGGCGCCGCGCGGCCGCGACCGGTGCTGATCACCGGCCTGTCGGGCTCGGGCAAGAGCGTGGTCGCCCGGTGCTTCGAGGACCTCGGCTACTACACGGTGGACAACCTGCCGCTGCCGCTCCTGCGCGAGTTCCTCGAACGGCCGGGAGAGCTGGTCTGCGGCCAGGAGCGCATCGCCGTGGTCGCCGACGTGCGGGCTCCCGGCTTCGCCGAGGAGTTCCCGCGGCTGATCGCCGAGCTCGATCCGTCGGCGCGGCCGAGCCTGCTGTTCCTGGAGGCGAGCGACGAGGCGCTGGTGCGGCGCTTCTCGGAGACCCGGCGGCCGCATCCGCTGGCCGCCGACCAGCCGGCCATCGAGGGCATCCGGCGCGAGCGCGCGCTGCTCGCCGGGCTCAGGCAGCAGGCCGACCGGGTCTTCGACACCAGCCACTGGTCGATCCACGACACCCGGGCCCAGGTCTACGCCGCCTACGCGACCGCCGGCGAGCAGCCCGAGATGGTGGTGTCGCTGGTCAGCTTCGGCTTCAAGCACGGCATCCCCTACGGCAGCGACCTGCTGTTCGATGTACGCTTCCTGGCCAACCCGCACTTCGTGGCCGGGCTGCGCGAGCTGACCGGGCAGGACCGGGAGGTGCTGGAGTTCCTGGAGGAGCAGCCGGACTTCGAGGAGGTGCTGGCGCGGTTTGCCGATCTGCTGGGGTTCCTGCTGCCGCGCTACCGGCGCGAGAACCGCAGCTACCTGTCGGTCGCGGTGGGGTGCACCGGCGGCCGGCACCGGTCGGTGGCGATCTGCGAGCGGCTGCGCCAGCGGCTCGACGCCGCCGGGTGGCAGACGCGGGTGGTGCACCGGGACATTGCGCGATAGGGATCCCGGAAGAATCCGGAGCGTCCGCTCTGGAGGACGATCCGGGAATTCGTCGCCGTCGGAAATTGCTGCATTGGAAGAGGGAGGGCCGGCGGGGCCGTGGTGTCCCGCACAGGCGATGCGATGATCGGTACGTTGATTCTGACTCACGGCGGCGCGGCGCGTGAGCTGCTGGCAGCGGCGCAGAAGATCGCGGGATCGTTGCCGGGGTTCGAGGCGTTGTGCCTTGATTGGAACGAGCCGCTGGACGAGCTCAAGGCCGAGGTGCGGCAGGCCATCCAGCGGCTGGATCAGGGGCAGGGGGTGTTGGTCCTGACCGACATGTTCGGCAGCACGCCGTGCAACGTGGCGAGCTCCTTCCTCGATCAGGGGCGCGTCGAGATCCTGTCGGGGGTGAACCTGCCGATGGTGATGCGCCTGGCCTGCCAGCCGCGCCTCGCCGGCGACCTCAAGGAGCTGGCGCGCTGGCTGCAGGCCAAGACGCAGAAGAGCGTCTGCCTGGCCAGCGAGCTGCTGACCACGAGAAAGTGCGACAATGCTGCGGTCCTGCCGGAGGCGGCGGCGCACCGGGGGGACGGGCACGGATGATCGAGCAGCCGGCGGAGATCGTCAACCGGCTCGGCCTGCACGCCCGCGCTGCCGCCAAGCTGGTGAACACGGCGGGGCGCTTCCAGAGCCGGGTCACGGTGACCAAGGACGGCGAGGAGGTGGACGCCAAGAGCATCCTCGGCGTGCTGCTCCTGGCCGCCAGCCAGGGCGCTCAGCTCACCATCCGCTGCGAGGGGACGGACGAGGCCGAGTGCATGCAGGCGGTGTCGTCGCTCATCGCCAACCGGTTCGAGGAGGAGAGCTGATGGCGCCGATTGCCGAGATGCTGGTCCTCCAGGGAATGGGGGTGTCGGGTGGGGTGGCGATCGGGCGCGCCGTGGTCATCGAGACGCGCGAGCCCGACGTCTTCCGCCTGCCGCTGCTGGAGGAGCAGGTCGAGCCAGAGGTGGTCCGCCTGCGCCAGGCGGTCGAGCATGCGCGCCACGAGATGCAGAAGACGCGCACCGAGCTGGCCGGCGATCTCGCGGGCATCTTCGATGCGCACCTGCTGATGCTCAACGACGACCGGTTCATCGGCCGGGTGGAGGAGCGCATCCGCCAGAACAAGGTCAACGCCGAGTGGGCGGTGCATCGCACGGCCGAGGAGCTCAACAGCCGCTTCGCCGAGATGGACAACGCCTACCTCCGCGAGCGCGGGACCGACCTCACGGACGTCTCGCGCCACCTGCTGCGCAGCCTCCAGGGGACCTCGCATCACGAGCTCTCGGAGCTGCCCGACGACGTGATCGTGGTGGCCGACGACCTGACCCCCTCCGACACCATCCGGCTCGGTCGCGAGCGGGTGCTGGGCTTCGCCATCGAGTCCGGCGGGCGCACCTCCCACACCACGATCATCGCCCGGTCGCTCAACCTGCCGGCCGTCGCCGGCCTGGGAGGGGTGACCAAGGCGGTCACCGACGAGGTCCCGCTGATCGTGGACGGCGAGCAGGGGAGGGTAATCTTGCATCCGACCGCCGAGGTGCTCGAAGAGTACCGGGAGCGGCGCTTCGACCTCCAGTGCCGCGACCGCGACCTGATGCGGACGAAGGATCTGGAGGCGGTCACCCGCGACGGCGTCAAGGTCGCGCTGATGGCCAACATCGACCTGCCGGAGGAGGTGGAGGAGGCGACCTGCTACGGCGCCGCCGGCATCGGGCTCTACCGCAGCGAGTTCCTCTACATCGAGAAGAGCCCGGAGCTGCCCACCGAGGACGATCACCTGGCCATCTACCGGCGCCTCATCGAGTCGGCGGCACCGCACCCGGCGGTCATCCGCACCTACGACCTGGGCGGCCGGAAGCTGGCGCGCGAGGTCATGGAGACGCACGAGGAGAACCCGGTGCTCGGGCTGCGCGGCATCCGCCTCACCCTCGCCCGTCCCGACGTGTTCCGCACCCAGGTGCGGGCGCTCCTGCGCGCCGGTCTCCATGGGGACCTGTGGGTGATGCTGCCGCTGGTCAGCACCCTCGACGAGGTGCGCAGCTTCCGCGCCTTCGCCGCCGGGGTGGCGGAGGAGCTGGAGCGGGAGGGCGTGCCCTATCAGCGCAACCTCCGGCTCGGCGTGATGATCGAGGTGCCGGCGGCGGCGGTGATGGCCGACCTCCTGGCGCGCGAGGCGTCCTTCTTCTCGATCGGCACCAACGACCTCATCCAGTACTCCCTGGCGGTGGACCGCAACAACGAGCACGTGGCGGGCCTCTACCAGCCGCTCCACCCGGCGATCCTGCGCATGCTGCGCCACGTCATCCGCAGCGCCGGCGAGGCCGGCATCGACGTCGGCCTGTGCGGCGAGATGGGCGGCGATACGCGCTACGCCATGCTGCTCGTCGGGATGGGATTGCGGCGCCTGTCGATGAGCCCGCGCCGCATCCCCGAGGTGAAGACCTGCCTGCGGCGCATGGCCGCGACCGAGCTGGCCGAGCTGGCCGACCGCTGCTCCGGCTTCGGCACCGCCGGCGAGGTGCAGCAGGAGGTCGAGGCGTTCTTCGAGGCCGCCGCGGTCCCCTCGGCGGCCGAAGCTCGCTGACGGCCGGCCCCGCTCGCTTCATCCCTCCACCGTTTCGGCACGAGGCGGCACGGTCCCGCCGGTGCGCGGGGCCGTGGGCCGTGCGGGCACTGCCGCTTCACGTTCGGGAGCCCCCGGCGCCGACGAGCCCTTGCGCCGGCGAGATGGTCCCTGTATGATCGACATACGTAGCAGATCTATGTAGAGATCAGCGAGCGCGACCGATCACCGAACGCATGCCCTTCTCCAAAGACCTCGTCGCGGCTTCCGCCATTCCCCTGATCCTGGGGATCCTGCAGCGTGGCGACAGCTACGGGTACTCCATCATCCAGCAGGTGCGCGAGCTGTCCGGAGGCGAGATGGAGTGGGCCGATGGGATGCTCTACCCGATCCTGCACCGGCTGGAGAAGCGCCGGCTGGTGGAGTCGTTCTGGGGCATGGCCGGCAACGGCCGCAAGCGCAAGTACTACCGCCTTCACCGCTCGGGCGCCGAGGAGCTCGCGGCGCAGCGCGCGCATTGGGACAAGCTGCACGACATGCTGCGGCAGCTTGACGGAGGAACGCAATGTTTGATCTAGAACGAGAGGTCGCGGCCTGGAGCGAGGCCGTTCACGCCGGTCCCTGTCGCCGGGCGGGCAGCGTGGCGGAGCTCGCCGACCACCTGTATTGCGAGATCGAGCGCGCCCGTGCCGAGGGGCTCGCGGACGAGCAGGCCTTCGCGGCGGCGGTGGCGAAGCTCGGCAACGGCCCGGAGCTGGCAGCCGAGCACGCCAAGAACCGGTCGCTGCTGGCGAGCGGGTGCGCGCTGGCGGCGCGCTACGACCCGCCTATGGGCGGCCGGGGCAGCCGCGGCCTCCTGGTGGCACACGGGATCGTCTGGGCCGCGCTGACCGTCTCCGCGGCCCTGTTGCTGTCCAAGTACGGCGCACGGGAGGCGTTCAACTGGCTGCTGATCGTCGGCCTGGTGCCCTCCTGGCTGGCCTCCGAGCAGATCCTGCGCCGGGCGCTGCGGCCGCGTCCGGCGGCGAGGGCCTGACCGTGCTGGCGCGGCTGATGGGCCTGCGGACGATCTCGCCGGCCGACCTGCACCAGCTGATCCGCGAGGGAGCGGTGAGGACGATCGACGTCAACTCGCCCGGCAGCTGGAGCCAGGCCCGCGTCCCCGGCGCGGTCAACCTCGATCCTGCCGGCTTCGGCCCGGCCGACCTGCCCGCGGACCGCGAGGCGCTGCTCGTCTTCTACTGCTCGAACCCGCTCTGCACCAAGGCCCCCAAGGCGGCGCTGCGGGCGCGCAAGCTGGGCTACGAGAACGTGCGCGTAATGTCCGCCGGCATCAAGGGTTGGCTGGGGGAGCGGCTGCCGACCGAGTCGGGCTCCAGGGCCACGGCCTCGCCGGCCGGCGCCTGAGACCGGCCGTCACGAGATCCGGCAGAAGGGGGCGCCCCTCGCGACCGTCCAGCTCCCGAGCAGCAGGCCGGAGCCTGCCCCGGCGACGGGCCGAGCGTGCGACGGGCATGGGAGGCCGGAGCGACCGCGATGCCCTGAACCGCTGCATGGGCGCCCACCGGCCGATCCGATCCCGCGGGCCCTGTCCTTGACGGACACGACCGGGTCCAGCAGTCCGGCAGATCGCTTCTCACCCACCTGGCAGTTGGGCTATCCTCATCGGAGGGTGTTTTCCACGATGAAGGCTGTTCCCGATCGCAATAGGCGCGGCTTGGCCGCGTTCCTGGCGGGCCGCTCCCAGTCCGACGGCATGGCGGCACCGCCGGCGTGCCGGGCGGCGACCGTCCTGCTCGCGGTCGCTTCGGTCTTCGCTCTTGGGGCCGCCGGCTGCTCCTCGGGGCCGGCACCGCAGACGGTCACCCGCAGGGCGGAGGCCGGTGGCGCGCAACCCATGCCGCAGGCACCGGCACCGCCGACGGCCGGGACCGCCGCTCCGGCGGCGGGTGCACCGTCCGGGGCCGCGCCTGTGCGGCAGCCGGCCGTCGCGAAGGGAGCATCGGCGGCTCCCGCGGCGGCGCACAGCAGCGAGGCCGAGCCCAAGACGGCGCCGGGGCCCGTGGCACCGGGATCGCCCGGCTCTCCCACCACGGCGGCTGGACCGGCAGGCGCCCAGCCGGCTGCAGCGGCGGCTGGGGCTGCGCTGCCCGCACCGGCTCCGACAACCGCGGTGCCCGCGACCGGAGCACCCGCCGGCACCACGGCCGATGCGGTCACGGCTGGCGCAGCTTCCAGCACCGCGGCCAGTGTCGCGGCGGCCACCGCCGGCAGCGGCGCGCCCGCCCCGGGCTCGGCCCCGCCGACCGACCTGGCTTTCGCCACGGCGCCGGCGGCAGCCGGCAGTCCTGCGTCTCTCGCTCCGGGCGCTGGTGGGGAAACCGCGGTGCCGGGCGCCAGGGGCGCCGCCGCCGCGGGCACCGAGGTCGTGCCGGTGGTCGTGCCGGTGGATGGCGCCGCCGGCCGGAAGAACGATCCTTCGGTGGTGGTGGTCGAACCCGCCGATTCGGACCCGGAGGCGCAGCTGAGCCTGGCGGACGCCGCCAAGGTGGAACGGGAGCGCAAGGCCCAGGCGCCGCCGCCGCGGATCGTCATCAACGACAGGACCATCCATCGCTACGCCAGGAACGGGCAGCTGACCGTGGCCGACCCCAAGAAGAAGGGGAGCGGGACGCCGGCGGCCCCGGTCCCGGCCGCGGCGGCCGCCACGCCGGGCGCCGGAGCGCCGGGCACGACGGGAACGATGCCGATCGAGCGCGACGAGAGGTACTGGCGCGGGCGGGCGCTGGAGATCCGGCAGCGCTGGCGGAAGGCGGCCGACCGCATCAAGGTGTTGGAGGGCGACGCCAACCTCTGGCGCCGCCGCTTCTACGCCGAGGACGACCCCTACACTCGCGACGGCCAGATCAAGCCCGCCTGGGACCGCGTGCTGGACGAGCTGCGGGAGAGCAAGGCGATGGCGGCGGCTGCCAAGAAGGAGCTGGCGGACTTCCTGGAGGAGGGCCGGGTCGCGGGCGCCCTTCCCGGCTGGCTGCGCGAGGGCGTGGAGCTGGAGCCGAAGGAAGAGAAGCCGGTCGATCCCACCCAGCCGATCGAGACCCCCATCTTCAAAGATCCCGGGAGATGAGCCGCACCCAGCCGCCGCCGGCGCTTCCCGTCCTGCGCCCGGCAGGGGATGCCCCACCCTCCGAGCCCGGGCCCCGCGCCCGCCGCGTCTTCATCGAGACCTGGGGCTGCCAGATGAACGAGCTGGACAGCCAGCGGATGGCCGGGCAGCTGATGCAGCAGGGCGTGCTGCCGACCCGCGAGCCCGCGGAGGCGGACATCATCCTGCTCAACTCGTGCAGCGTGCGCGAGAAGGCGGAGCAGAAGGTCTACTCGCGGCTCGGGGAGTACCGCCTGCTCAAGAAGGACCGGCGCGGCCTGCTCATCGGCCTCTGCGGCTGCGTGGCGCAGCAGGAGGGGGAGCGGGCGCTGGCCCGGGTCCCGGACCTCGACTTCGTGGTCGGGCCGGCCCGGGTGGGGGAGCTCCAGGAGGTCATCGCCGAGGCGCGGAGAGGCCGGCGGGTCGTCAGGACCGGCTTCCCCCAGGAGCGCGCCTATCCGCTCGACGCCATCGTCCGCGAGGGCGAGTACAAGGGGATGGTGACGATCATCGAGGGCTGCGACAAGCGGTGCACCTTCTGCATCGTGCCGCAGACCCGTGGGCCGGAGCGCAGCCGGCCGCTCGCTGAGATCGTGCGCGAGGTGGAGCACCTCCTGGCCTACGGCTTCGTCGAGATCGAGCTGCTGGGGCAGACGGTCAACCACTGGCGGGAGCCCGGCGAGAGCGGGCTGGACTTCTCCCACCTCCTGGAGCGGGTCGCCACCCTGCCCGGGCTCAGGCGGCTGCGCTTCGTGACCTCCTACCCGCGCGACTTCACCCCGCGCATGGTCGAGCAGGTCGGCCGCCAGGCGAATATCTGCCCCTATCTGCACCTTCCCGCACAGTCGGGCTCGGATCCTGTGCTGCGGCGCATGGGCCGGGGCTACACGCGCGACGAGTACCTGGAGCTGGTGCGCCAGCTGCGGCGGGCCCGCCCCGGACTGGCGCTCTCGACCGACCTCATCGTCGGCTTCCCGGGCGAGAGCGAGGAGGATTTCCAGGCCACGCTCAGCCTGGTGACCGAGGTGCGGTTCGCCTCGGTCTTTGCCTTCCTCTACTCACCGCGGCCCGGCACCGCGGCGCCGCGGCTGGGAGGCGGGGTGGAGAAGGAGGTCGCCGCCGAGCGCCTGCAGCGCCTCTTCGCGGTGCAGGAAGGCATCCAGCGGCAGCTCAACCAGGAGCTGATCGGCAGCGAGCACGAGGTGCTGGTCACCGGTTGGGGCAAGCAGCCGGGCACCCAGAGCGGCCGCACCTCCTGCCACCGCATCGTCCACTTTCCCGCCGAGCCGGCCCCGGTCCCGCTCGGCCAGCTCACCCGCGTCCGCATCGAGTCCGCTTTCTCTCATAGCCTCCTGGCACGCCGCATCGATTGAGAGGCCCCCCACCTGGCCGATCCGGACGGTAGCGCCTCCGGAGCCCAGGCGTGCCGCGCGACCTGCCAGCGTCGATCGGATCGCCCCGTGCGCGGCCCGGGAGGCGTGCTTGACCCTGCTGGCCGACGGTCCCAGAATAGCTTCCATGAGCGACCCGGCTGCCGAGCTACGCGTCGAGATCAAGGGTCTGATGCTGGATCCGTCTTCCAATGTGCCCATCGTCATCCTGCGGGATGTCGAGAACCAACTCTTTCTTCCGATCTGGATCGGGATCACCGAGGCCCAGGCCATCGCCTCGCGCATCGAGGGAATCGAGCCGCCCCGGCCGATGACCCATGACCTGCTGCGCTCCCTGGTCGATCACCTCGGCGGCACGCTGTCCAAGGTCGTGATCTCCGACCTCAAGGAGAACACCTTCTTCGCCACCCTGCATCTCCACCAGGGCGAAAAGGAGTTGAAGGTCGATGCTCGGCCCAGCGATGCGATTGCCCTCGCCCTGCGCGCCGAGGCGCCCATCTTCGTCCTCCAGTCGGTTCTCGACCAGGCCCAGGTCCAGGACCTGGCGACCAAGGCCACCGACCAGGAGAAGCTCAAGAAATGGCTCGAGGAGATCAGCCCCGAAGAGTTGGGCAAGTGGACGATGTAGCCTCGGCGGCTTGCGCTTCGCCGGTGGCGCGAGCTTGGCCACGGCAACCGTTCATCACACGACGGCTTCGC
>JASLEW010000985.1 GCA_030150965.1 Thermoanaerobaculia bacterium
GCCGGCCGGCGCTGTCGCCGGCGTCGAGCAGCCGGCCGCGGCGCAGGCGGATGCCCATCGTCCCGAGGTAGTCGCCGAGCACCAGGCGCCGGTCGGTGGCCAGAAAGTCGGTGGGCTTGACCGCCACCCGGCCTTCCGGCGCGACGGAGCCGATGTTCTCGGTGCCGGAGAGCGGCAGGTTGGACACCGCCGCGGCGCCGGCCGCGCCGGGCAGCGCGCGCAGCCGGTCGAGCACCCGGCTGAAGAAGCGCAGCCGCTCCGGCGCCGCGACGCGGTCCGGCGGCAGGTCGAGATCGAAGGTCAGCAGGTGCGCGCTGCGGAAGCCGGGATCGACCTCCAGCACCCGCACGAAGCTGCGCATCAGCAGCCCGGCGCCGATCAGCAGCAGCACGGCGAGCGCCACCTCGGCGACCACCAGCAGGCCGCGGGTGCGCCGGCTGGCGCCCCCGGCGGTGCCGCCCCGCGCCCCCTCGCGCAGCGCCGCGGTGAGGTCCGGCCGGCTCATCTGAAGCGCCGGCACGAGGCCGGCCAGGACGCTCGCCGCGACGCCCAGCGCGGCGGTGAAGGCCAGCACCCGGCCGTCGAGCGCATAGGCCGCCGCGCCGCCCAGGCTCGGCGGCAGGAAGGCGGCGAAGAGGCGCAGCCCGCCCCAGGCGAGGGCCACGCCGAAGACGGCGCCCGCCGCGGCCAGCAGGCCGCTCTCGGTGAGCAGCTGGCGGATCAGTCGGCCGCGCCCGGCGCCGATGGCGGTGCGCAGGGCGATCTCCTTGCGGCGGGCGGCGGCGCGCGCCAGCAGCAGGTTGGCGACGTTGGCGCAGGCGATCAGCAGCACGAAGGCGACCGCCGCCCAGAGCACCAGGAGCGCCGGCCGGACGTTGCTCACCATCTGCTCGCCGACCGGCACCAGGCGGGCGCTCCACCCCTGGTCGGAGTCGGCATACTGCGCGGCGAGGCGCCGGCAGATGGCGCGCAGCTCGGCCTCGGCGGCGGCCACGCCGACCCCGGGCCGCAGGCGGGCGACGGCGAGCGAATTGTGATCGGCGCGGTTCTGGCGCTGCTTGAGCGGCAGCGCGAGCGGCACCCACATGTCGGGCGAGCCGGTGAAGCCGTAGCCCGCCGGCATCTCCGAGCCGCGCGGGAACTCGAAGCGCGGCGGCATCACCCCGGCGATGGTCACCGGCTCGCGGTCGAGGCCGACCTTGCGCCCCACGACGCTCGGGTCGCCGCCGAAATGGCGCTGCCAGAAGGCGTAGGAGAGGAGCGCCGCCTGCGGCCGGCCCGGCACCTCGTCGGCCGGGGTGAGCAGGCGGCCGAGGAGGGCCGGGGTGCCCATGACGGCCGAGAAGTCGCCGGTCACCCGCACCGCGCCCACCTGCGTGGCCTCGCCGGCGCCGGTCAGCGTCATGCGGCCGGAGCCCACCGTGGCCAGCGCGGCGAAGGAGCGCGCCTGGCGCTGCCAGTCGTAGAAGTCGCCGCTCGACACCGGCAGCAGGTCGGGCAGGCCGGCGGCCGCCGCGAGCGAGGGGTTCGACGCCCATATGACCACCAGCCGCCCGGGCTCGCGGAACGGCGGCGGCGTCAGCAGGACCGAGCTGACGAGGCTGAAGATGGCGGTGTTGGCGCCGATGCCGAGCGCCAGGGTCAGCACCGCCGCCGCGGCGAGCGACGGCTGCCTGGCGAGCGAGCGGGCGGCGAAGCGGACGTCCTGGACGAGAGTGCTCATGATCCTGCTCTCCATGCCTCCCTACGGCCCGGCGGCGGTCGCGGTTTCGGCCCGGCCGGCCGCCGGCCCATATACTCTCCACGGCCGCCCGGGCGCCTCCGGCGCGGCGCCGGGCGCGCGCGCCGCCGCTCGCCAGGAGGGACCTGCCGGTGGGACGCTACGATTTCCTGGTCGAGACCTACGGCACCGAGCGTATCAAGACCCTGAGCGTCTGGTCGCACTTCGCCGACCACGAGCTCGGCTTCCGCCCCGAGCCGCGGGCGCGGACGCCGCGCGAGCACATGGTGCACCAGTGCGCCGGCGAGGACACCTGGATGCGCACCATGCTGGGCATCGACCTGGGCGAGCCGCCGCTGCCGCCTGTGGAGACCCGCCTGGCCTTCCTGCGCCGCTACGCCGCCGCCTCCGAGGCGCGCTGGCGGCGGCTGGCCGGCATGGCCGACGGCTGGTTCGAGCAGCCCACCCGCTTCTTCGACGTCGAGCGCAGCCGCGCCTGGGTGCTCACCCGCCGCATCGCCCACACCGCCCACCACCGCGGCCAGCTCACCGTCTACCTGCGCCTCCTGGGGCACGACCTCCACTCCACCTACGGCCCCACCGCCGACACCGGCGGCCTGTTCCAGAACCAGGCGCCGGTCATCTACCGCCATGCGAGCGTCGAGGAGCTGCTGCAGGCCGAGGCCGCGGGCACCCCGCCGGCACCGCTCCCCGGGCCAGGGGCGAAGAGCCCGACGGAGCGGCCGGAGGGGTAGCTGCTAAAATGGGTGAAACCGTAGGCTGGCACCGGCCGGCCGGGCCGCTGCAAGGAGGACCGTGCCAGTGAACCCGAGGAGGCGCGACTTGGTTTCAACCCGCCGGCCCCGCCAGGAGCTGGGCATTCCATGCCGTCTGCTGGGACCGCTGACGGTCCTTGTCTGCGTGGCCGCGTGGGTGCCGGGGCTGGTCGCACCGGCGGAAGGTGCGGAGGCGAAGGCCGCCGCTCCCGCCGGCGCCTCGCTCGGCGAGGCGCAGGCCCTGCTCGCCGGGGGCCGCTACCAGGAGGCGGCGACCGTGGCGGCGCGCGTCATCGAGGCCAACTCCACCGGCGCCGAGTCCAATCGGGCGCGATCGTTGATCTGCCAGGCGCGCGCGGAGGGGAGGCTCTCCCCTGCCCAGGCTCCCATGCCCCTGGTTCATCCCAGCGTGCTGCCCAGGAGCGCGCAGCCGCTCCCGGAGTCGAGCCCCGGCACCGGCTTCGAGCCCAGCGACTCGATGCCGCCGATGCGCCTCAAGGGCCTGATCACCAAGCCCGAGAGGCTCTTCGGCCTGCCGCCGACCTACTGCGAGGCCGAGCGCAAGGCGCGGGTGCAGGGAGTGACCATCCTGGAGGCCATCATCGAGCGCGACGGATGCCTCTCCGGCCTCAAGGTCCTCAAGCCACTGACCCCATGCCTGGACGACGCCGCCCTGAGATCCGCCATGACCTGGGTCTTCGCGCCGGCCTCGCTCCACGGCGTCCCGGTCCGCGTCTACTACACCCTGACCATCAACTTCCAGGTCCAGAAGGCTCCCAGGCCGTCCGCCGTCCCGGGCGAGCCGCCCTCCTGAATCGCTCCCAGGTCAGCCCGGACCAATCCGGTGCCTCCTCCCTTCGGGCTATACTCCGCCCCCGGGGGCCGTTAGCTCAGTTGGTAGAGCAGCGGACTTTTAATCCGCGGGTCCAGAGTTCGAGTCTCTGACGGCCCACCAATAGAATCAAAGAGTTAGGCAGCGCGTCTTGACTCCACACCTCCTCCAGCGAATATACGTTGACACATATAGCGACCACGGCCCTGGGACGCACCCGCGAACCGTCGCTGAGGCGATCGATCGCTACCTCGCCGAGGAACTCTCCCGCCTTGCCCTCTCAGAACAGCGGAACCGCATGCGCCACCTCGCCTGTTGGCGGAGGGAGGCGGATCTCCGCCTGCGCGATCGCCCTACGCTAGAATCACAGCGCACCCGGTGCCTTGCCATGAGCTCAATCCAGATCGACCTGCCCGATAGCGTCCTCCTCAGCACCGGACAATCCGAGGAGGAGTTCGTCCGCGAGGCGAAGTTCCTGCTGGCGCTCAAGCTCTTCGAGCTCGGACGCCTCTCCGCGGGCAAGGCCGCAGAGATGTGCGGCAAGAACCGGATCGACTTCATCCTCCTGGCCGGCCGCTCCGGCATCCCCGTCGCCGACCTCGACGACTCCGAGCGTGGCCGGGAATTCTCAGCCTGACGACGGTCCCGTCGTCTGCGACGCCGGACCACTGATCGCCCTGGCCAGCGTCGGCCAGCTCGAGCTCCTGCCCGCCATCTATCGTCGCCTCGTCCTGCCGCAGCCGGTCCTCGACGAGATCGTGCAATCCGGCGCCGGGCGGGCCGGCGCGATCGAGATTAGCTCAGCGCGGTGGTTGGAGGTCGTCACGCCGCCAGCCGACCCGGACCCCCTCCTCGCGGCCGATCTGGGCAGCGGCGAGAGCGCGGTCATCCGTATCGCGGTCGCGCTCCGCGCGCCGCTGGTCCTGATCGACGAGCGCCGCGCCCGCCGCATCGCCTCTCAGGTCTACGGCCTGGCCGTGAAGGGCACCGCCGGTCTCCTCGTGGCCGCCAAGCGAGCCGCCCTTATCCCCACGGTCCGGCCTCTCCTCGGAGCCATGGCCCGCCACGGCTACTTTCTGTCCAGCCGCTTGATCGAAGCGGCCTGCCAAGAGGCCGGCGAGTGACTTCGAGGTCCCCCGGCCTGAGGGCGGAGGGCCGGGCAGGCGCGGTCAAGCGGTCGGCTCGCGGCACAATCGGACCTTCCGCGCACTCGTCATCATCCAGCCGGCCGATATGACCCCACCTTGCGCGGGCAGGCTCCTGGCTGCCCGAGCTTCCTCCGCAGAATCGTTGTCGACGTGGCGCCAGCCGCCGGCGATGTCAGATTTCGCTGGGAGCCGAACAATACCAATCGACAGCAGGAGACACTTAAGCTGCTGTCCTCCTCGAAGTCGTCGGCGGCAGTCATCGCCGGCTTCCGGGAAGGATGGTGTAAAGCCAATCGCTGTGCTACGCTGTCCATGGGAGAAAAGCATGAAAGTCTCACATCGGTATGTACTGCTGGTCGGAGCGGCCGTGATCGTAAGTACGGGCTGGTCATCGCTGTTTGCGAATACATGGCGCGGCACAGCACCTTTCTGTGAGGGATCGTGCAACCCTGGCGAGCGGCAAGTAGGCGTGAGCAATTGTGGAGACGGCGCCTGTTGCTGGACAGGGCATAAGGTTCTGTGCGCCAACAACTCGCAGGAGTGTCAGGTATCCGAGACGCAGACGAGCTGTTATGGCGTCGTCATGGTCTGCGACAACGGACACTTCGAAGCACCAACCCAGAACTGGCACAGTTGCGACAAATATGCTTGCGGTGCTTGTTTCGGCTTTAGCACGGAGAGCGAAAGGGTGTTCTCACCTGACACCTGCAAGCAAGGTTTTGTGTGGCGGGAGGCGGTCGCGGACGACCATGTTTGCGTAACGCCCGCGACAAGGTCTGAAGCCGCCAAGGACAATTCCCTGGCCGCCAACCGACGCGAACCCCATGGCGGTGCCAGCGGGCCTGACACCTGCAAGCCAGGCTTTGTCTGGCGAGAAGTCGTCCCCGCAGATCATGTTTGTGTCACGCCCCAGATGAGAGCGGCGACCGCCGCCGACAACAAGTTGAAGAACGAACGTGCCACCGCGCCGGTCACACACCGTACCCCTGACACCTGTAAGCAAGGGTTTGTCTGGCGCGAGGCGGTTGCGGACGACCATGTTTGCGTGATACCCGCGACACGGTCTGAAGCCGCCAGGGACAATTCCCTGGCCGCCAGCCGGCGCGCGCCCCATGGCGGCGCCAGTGGGCCTGACACTTGCCAGCAAGGCTTTGTCTGGCGAGAGGTTATCCCCAGAGATCATGTTTGTGTCACTCCCCAAGTGAGGGCGACGACGGCCGCCGATTCAGCCAGGGCCTACGAGCACGTAGTCAAGTAGACCCTCTGGGTCTCGCCGGCCACTGCGACGGCCACAGCGCCGAAGGCTGACCTCAACGCGGCGCAGGGTCGTCGCTCGCCGAGAGGGGCGTGCGGTCATCATCCACGACCTCGATTTCTCCACCCTCCTCGCGGTCAAGGGGCTCAGCCAACCTAGCCTCATCACCCTGCGCCTTGCTGCCACCGACCCGGTCGCGGTGGCCGCGAGGCTCAACGAGGTCGCGCTGGTGCTGAGCGAGCTCTTGCAGCAGCCCTGCGCGGTGACGACGAGGATCTGAACGTCAGGGCGCGCAAACTGCCCATCACCTGACCTCCTGATCCCGCGCCCTGGTGCAGCCGAGCTGCCGGCGCTCACCCCGCGACGCACCGCACCGTGACCTCAAGCAGCCAAACAGCGGCAAGATGTCGCTTGCCAGCGCGCCGGCGATGGCCCGTGCTTCCGCCCGCGCCCAGGCCGGCAGAAGATCCTCTTCCAGATAGCGCTGCGCACCGGCGAGATAGGGCCGCAGCAGGCCGGCCAGCGCCTGGCGGTCGCCAGAAGCGAGGGCCGGCGGGAGCCTCGCCAGGTTCAAGCTCCGCCGGGATGGAGCCGACGCGGCGGCGGCCGCCAGGAGCGCGCGGCGGTTGGCGCGGATCAGCACGGCGTGGCCGCCCTCTCGGCCTTGGGCGCCGCGCCCCCCGGCCTCTGCTAGAATCGGCGGCGGACGAAAAATCCGCAGCACCAGCCCTCGGACAAGATTTGGGAAAGAGCCGTCCAAACTGCACCCTCCCGCCCCAGCCGGGGCAACTCCTGGTCGAGGTGTAAGCCTCTCTTTGAGAGCCTCTTATGAGCTGTGGAGGTCGGTTGCGAGATGTGCCGGATTGGCCTGGGCCGCTCTTTTGATCCGCGGGTCCAGAGATCGAGCCTCTGACCGCCCACCAATGAGATCGTGGCGCGCGAGAAGGTATCCAGCGGCCTGCGTGCAGGCGCTCGGCGGCAAGCAAGTCCAGGAGTCGCCTTCACGATGACGCAGGCGATGCTCCCCACCGGCCGCCTCGCTCGCTTTAAGAAGATCTTGCAGGAGCGTGGAGCCGGCATGGGCCGGGCGCAGAGCGAGCCGCTGCGGCGCCGCTCGGGGGACGGGCCGTGGGCGCTCTCCTTCGCCCAGGAGCGTCTGTGGTTCATCGATCAGCTGGAGCCCGGCAGCGCGCTCTACAACGTGCCGGTGCATGCGCGCCTCGAGGAGAGGCCGCGGGTCGATGTCCTGCGGCGTGCGCTCGCCGAGATCCTGCGCCGGCACGAGGTGCTGCGCACCCGCTATGAGAGCCTGGCTGGCCGGCCGGTCCAGGTGATCGGCCGCGAGCCGGTGGCGGAGATCCTGCCGCTGGTCGACCTGGGGGGTCCGGGCGGGCTGGACGACGCCGCCCGCGGCAGGGAGATGCAGCGGCTGGCGGCCGAGGCGGCGGCGCGGCCGTTCGATCTCGGCCGGGGTCCGGTCTTTCGCGCGCTGCTGGTGCGCATGGACGAGGCGGAGCACCGGCTGCTCGCCAACCTGCACCATATCGTCTGGGATGCGGCCTCGACCCAGGTGCTGCTGCGGGAGCTGTCGGCGCTCTACGCGGCGTTCGCCGCCGGCGAGGCCTCGCCGCTGCCGGAGCTGCCGGTGCAGTACGCCGACTATGCAGCCTGGCAGCGGGCCTGGTTCGAGAGCGCGGATGCGGCGGCGG
>JASLEW010000561.1 GCA_030150965.1 Thermoanaerobaculia bacterium
CGGCGCCGCGTCCGGCCGCTCCGCCACCGCCGGCGCGACGGGTCGTGCCGCCTCGGTCCAGGCACCCGAGGTGGCGTTTCTCTTCCCCGGGCAGGGGGCGCAGCACGCCGGGATGGCGGCGGAGCTGTACCGCTGCGAGCCGGTCTTCCGGCGGGAGCTGGAGACGTGCTGCGGGCTGCTGCGGCCGCACCTGGAGGCGGACCTGTTGCCGCTCCTGACCCGTGCCGGCGCCGGCGGCGGCGCGGCCGGAGCGGGTGAGGAGGAGATGGCCGGCGAGCGCCTGGCGGCGACGGAGACGGCCCAGCCGGCGCTCTTCGCCGTCGAGTACGCGCTGGCGCGGTTGTGGATGTCCTGGGGAGTGCGGCCGGCGGCGTGCCTGGGGCACAGCGTCGGCGAGTACGTGGCCGCCTGCCTGGCCGGCGTGATGCCGCTCGACCGCGCGCTGGAGCTGGTCGCTCGGCGCGGCCGGTTGATGCGCTCGCTGCCGCCGGGAGCGATGCTCGCGGTGCCGCTCGGCGAGGCCGAGGTGGCGCCGCTCCTCGGCGCGGACCTGTCGCTCGCGGCGGTCAACGCTCCCGACCGCGTGGTGGTCGCGGGCGCGCCGGACGCCGTCGCCCGCCTGGCCGGTCGGCTCGCGGCACGCGGCATCGGCACCCGGCCGCTGGCGGTGGGGCATGCCTTCCACTCGCGGGAGGTGGCGGCGCTGGTGCCGGCATGGGCCGCCGAGATGGCGCGGACGCCGCTCGCGCCGCCGCGGATCCCCTACGTCTCGACCCTCACCGGCACCTGGGCCACCGCCGAGCATGCGACCAGCGCCGCCGCCTGGGCCGAGCACCTGCGCGCCCCGGCGCAGCTGGCCCGCGGCCTGGCCGAGCTCCTCGCCGGCCCCGGCCGGGTGCTGCTGGAGGTCGGTCCCGGTCAGGACCTGACCTCCCTGGCGCGCCGGCAGCGGATCGCCGCCGGGACCGCCGGCGCCGAGGTCGCGGGTGCCGCGGCGGCCGGTGACGGAGCCTCGTGCGCCACCATCGCTGATCCCAGGGTCGCCGCGGCGGCCGGTGCCTCAAGGGCCGCCGTCGCTGACGCCATGGTCCCGGGCGCCGCGGGAGCGGGTGCCTATGGGGCCGGGCGCGCCGGTTTCGGGACCGCGGCCGGCGGCGGCGAGCCGCGCACCATCCTCGCCTCCCTGCCCGCCCGCGGCGGCGGCCCGGGCGATGCCGCCTTCCTGCTCGGCACCCTGGGACGGCTCTGGCTGGCGGGGGTGGAGATCGATTGGGCGGCGGTCCACCCCGACCGCGGGCGGCGGGTGCCGCTCCCCACCTACCCCTTCGAGCGCCGACGCTACTGGATCGCGCCGCCGGCGGCCGGCCGGGGCGCGCCGGTGGCCGGGGTGCCCCTGGACGCGGGCAGCCGGACGGAGGAGGTGGAGAGGGGGGAGCCGGCGCCGCCCGGGGCGACCCTGGACGCGGGCAGCGGGTCGGAGGTGGCGGAGAGGGGGGAGGCGGCGCCGGCGGGGGTGGCGCTGGACGCAGGCAGCGGGAGCGAGGTGGCGGAGAGGGGGGAGCCGGCGCCGGCTAGGGCGGCGCTGGACGCGGGCAGCCGGACGGAGGGGGCGGAGAGGGGGGAGGCGGCGCCGGCCGGGAGCGACCGGGAGCCCGAGCTGGGCCGGCCGCTCTGGCGGCCCGCGCTGCCACGCCGCGCCGTCGGGCCGCCCGAGCGGGAGGGCTGGCTGCTCCTGCTCGAACCAGCCGATCCGGCCGATGCGATCGGTTGCGGGGCGCGCCTGGCGCAGCGGCTGCGCGAGCCGCGGCCCGGGCAGCCGGCGCCGCGCGCGTTGACCGTGGGCGTCCCCGGGCCGCGGTTTGCGCGGTTGAGCGACGGCACCTACAGTTTCGATCCGCTGGCCGCCGCGGATCATGACGCGCTGCTCGCGGCGGCGGCGGCGGCCGGAGACGGCCCGCTCGCGGTCGTCCACCTGCTGGGCGCCGCGCCGCGATCTGCTGCACGGCCCGTGGCCGCGCCTCCTGCCTCGCCACGGCTCGGCACCCCGCCACCGCCCGGCGCCGAGGCCGTGCCCCTGGTGACGCCCCTTTTCGCCGCGCCCACGCCGGTGCCGTCGTCCGCTGCCGCGCCGCCGAAGGACACGACGGCGGCTTTGGCGGCCGGCGATGCAACCCTGGCCCTGCGCAGCCTGGCTGAGCTGGCGGCGGCGCTCGGCCGGCGCGCCGGCGGCGGCGCCGTGCGCGTCGAGGTGGTGGCCGCCGGGGCGGTGGAGCTGGCCACGGGGGACGAGCCCGCGCCGGAGCGGGCGGCGCTCCGCGGCCTCTGCGAGGCCCTCGCCGCGGGGCACCCCGGGATCGCCTGGCGTCTCGTCGACGTGGTGCCGCCGCCCTCGGGCGCCACGGCGGCGCAGGAGCGCCGGTGGCTGGACCGCCTCCTGTCCGAGATCGGCGCCCCGGGAGAGCGGGCGGAGGAGGTGCCGTCCGCTCCTGCCGTGGTCGCCCTGCGGGGCCGGCAGCGCTGGACCGAGAGCTGGGAAGCCCTTTCCCCGACGGCCTGGAGCGCCACGGCCCCGGAGGTGGCGGATCCGGCGGCGGCAAGGCCGCCAGACCGGCCGCCAGGAAGGCCGATGGGATGCCTGGTGGCAGGCGACCCGGCAGGGCTCGGCGCGGGCCTGGCGGCGGCCCTTGCCAGGCAGGAGGGAGCCCAGGTGGCGCTTGTTGCCGCCCCGCGGGCCGGCCATCTCGCCCCGCTGCCGCCCCTCGCCCCGCACCTCCGGCCCCCGGCGGGCACCGGCGCCGGAGGCGGGGCCGCCGCGTCCGTGTGGCCGGACGAGGCGTGGCTCGCCGGGCGTGAGGAGGCGCTCCTGACAGGGCAGCCGCTCCAGGCGCTGAGGCCGCGGTCCGGCGGCGCGGCCGAAGGATCTCCGCCGTCGGCGCCCGCTACCGCGGCGCCGGCCGGCGCCGGCTCGGAAGCCGCCGCGCTCGATGCCCTCTGCGCCGCCGCCATCGTGCGCTACCTCGTTGCCGCCGGCGTCCGGGTGGAGCCCGGTGCCGAGCTCGCGTGGGACGAGCTGCGGCGCCGGCTGCGCCTGGTGCCGCGCGGCGAGCGCCTGCTGCTGCGCCTGCTCTCCTTTCTGGAAGAGGACGGCGTGGTCGCGCTGACGAGCGCCGCTGACGGCGGCGGCGCCGCCGCCGGAGCCCTCGCGCGGACCGGCGCCGGCCGCGGCTACGGCGAGGACATCGGCCTCCGGGCGGCGGGGGAGGTAGGCGCCGGCCGCGGTACCGGCGATGACATCGGGCTCCGGACGGTGGGGGACGGCGGTGCCGGTGGTGCCGGCGATCCCGGCGGTGCCGGAGCCAGCGCAGCGCAGCGCGGGGTGCGATTCCTTCGCGGTGCCGCCGAGCTGGGCACGGTCGGCGAACGGCGCCGCATCCTGGAGGCGGCATGGCCTCACCTCGCGGGTGTCGGGGAGCTGATCGATCACTGCGCCGCGCAGTATCCGCGCGCCCTGAGCGGCGAGATCGACGGGCTGGAGGTGCTCTATCCCGGCGGCAGTCCGGCGCTCCTGGAACGCGCCATGCGGCCGGGCGCCGTGGCCGCCGCGGCCGATCCGGCTCCGCTCCTGCTGCGCGAGCTACTGGCCGAAGCCGCGCGGCGGCGGGCTGCTGCCGCCGGGCGCAACGGCGCCGGCCCGGTCCCGCTGCGCATCCTGGAGGTCGGAGCGGGGCAGGGGGTGCTGACCCGCGAGCTGCTGCCGGGCCTCGACGGGCTACCGGTCGATTACCACTGGACCGACATCGGCCGCGGCTTCGTGCTGCGCGCCGAGGAGCGGGCCGCGGCGGCGGGGCAGCGCTGCCTGCGCTTCGGCGTGCTCGACATCGCGCGCGACCCCGCGGCCCAGGGATTTCCCGCCGCGGGCTACGACGCGGTGCTCGGCGCCAACGTGGTGCACGCCACGCCGCGCATCGCCGAGACCCTCGGCCACCTCGGGTCCCTGCTCGCCCCGGGCGGCCTCCTCGCGCTGGTGGAGACCGTGCGCCGGCGGCGCTGGGGAGACATGG
Organism: Thermoanaerobaculia bacterium; assembly: GCA_030150965.1. Taxonomy (GTDB): domain Bacteria; phylum Acidobacteriota; class Thermoanaerobaculia; order Multivoradales; family UBA5704; genus JASLEW01. The sequence goes on from JASLEW010000561.1 coordinate 4,062, forward strand.
TGTGGGGGCTGACCGACGGCTGGTGGAGCTTCGCCGATACCGGCCTGCGCCAGCTGTCGCCGCTGCTCGACGCCGCCCAGTGGGTGGATCAGCTGGGCGGCGCGGGCCTGGCGGCCCCCGGCGCCTGGCCGCGCACCGCCGCCGGCCGCGGGCAGAGCGACACGGCGCTGCTTCTGGCCCGACGGCCGCCGCCCGCCTCGGCGGTCCTGCGCCTGGACGCCGACCTCGCCGCTCCGGGAGCCCTGGCCTCGGCGCTGGCCGCGTCCGCCGCCTCCCTGCCGCCGGTCGAGGTGGCGGTCTGGGCCACGGCCGGCCCCGAAAGCTGGGACGACGGGCTCCCCTCGGGCCTGGCGGGTGCCGCGGCGCTGGCCGAGCAGCTGGCCCGCCTGCCGCGGATGCCGGGCCTCTACGTGCTCTGCTCCGCCGGTCCGGGGCCGCGGCCGTACCTGGAAGCGCTCGCCGAGCGCCTGGCGGAGCGCGAGGATGTCGCCGGGGCCTGTGTCAGCCTGCACGCCCGGGAGGGTGGGGCGGAGACGCTGGGCGAGGCGCTCCTGCGGCTCCTCGCCGCCTGGCGGCAGGGGGAGGCGCTGCCGCCCTCCCTTATCCTGCGCTCTCTGGCCGTGGCGGCCGGAGCTGTCAGCGAGGTGGCCCCTGCCGGCCGTGTCCAGGAGGACAGGAGCGCCGGCCGTGGCGGCGCCGCTGCCGTGCCCGGCCTGCCGGGATGCCCGGAGCTCGCCGGAGATGGCGCGGACGGTGCGAAGGGCGCGCCGTCCGCCGCTTTCGATGCGGCTGGCGCGGCTGGCGCCGCATCTGGCGACGCGGCTGGCGCCGCATCCGGTGGGTATGACGCGGCTGGCGCCGCATCGGATTGGATTGGCGCGGCTGGCGCCGCATCTGATTGGATCGGCGCGGCTGCCGCCGCGCCGGGTGCAGATGGCGCGGCCGGACGCCACCCGGGCGACGGCGGGCGGGCAGGGTCCCCGCCGAGCGGTGCGGCGACGATGCTGCTGCATGCACGGCCACAGCTGCTGGTGCCCTACGCGGCGCCGCGCAACGCGGCGGAGGAGCGGATCGCGGCGATCTGGAGCCGCTGCCTGGGCCTCGCGCCCGTCGGCATCCACGACAACTTCCTGGACCTGGGCGGCGACTCGCTGACCGGGCTGCGGGTGATGCGCGAGGTCGGCGAGGAGTTCGGCCTCGACGGCCACGGGCTGAGCCTTTACGAAACCCCCACGGTCGCCACCATCGCCGCCGCGCTCGGCGGCGGCACCGGCGACGAGGCGCACATCGCGCGCCGCGAGAGCCGCGGCCAGAGACGCCGCGAGCAGCGGCTGGGCGTGAGGAGGAAGATCTGATGGACCGCGACGACGCGAGCCCCGCAACCCCCTCCATGCAGCAAGACCAGCCGCCGGCCGCCGCGCCCGTCGCCGGGGGCAGCGCCGCGGGCGTGGCGGAGGTGGCGGTGATCGGCCTGGCCTGCCGCTTTCCCGGCGCCGACACGCCCGAGCAGTTCTGGCGCAACCTGCGCGACGGCGTGGAATCGATCACTTTTCTCACCCCCGCGGAGCTGGCGGAATCCGGCGTCGATCCGGCGGTCGCCGCCGCCCCCAACTACGTGCCGGCGCACGGCGTCGTCGAGGGCAGCGACCAGTTCGATGCCGGCTTCTTCGGCTATGCCCCGCGCGAGGCCCAGATCATCGATCCGCAGCAGCGGTGGTTCCTCGAGTGCGCCTGGGAGGCGCTGGAGAGCGCCGGCTACCGGCCGGCGGACTGCCCGGGCGTCACCGGCGTCTTCGCCGGCGCGACGATGAGCGGCTACCTGCTGCGGCTGCATCCGAACCGCGACCGCCTGCAGGCCATCGGCATCGACACCACGATGCTCGCGGTCGGCAACGACAAGGATTCGCTCGCCCCGCGCGTCGCCTACAAGCTCAACCTGCGCGGCCCGGCGGTGACCGTGCAGACCGCCTGCTCGACCTCGCTGGTGGCGGTCCACATGGCCTGCCAGAGCCTGCTCGCCGGCGAGACCGACATGGCGCTGGCCGGCGCCGTGTCGCTCACCGTGCCGATGAAGAGCGGCTACCTCCACCAGGAGGAGGGGATCCTGTCGCCCGACGGCCACTGCCGGGCCTTCGACGCCCGCGCCGCCGGCACCGTCTTCGGCTGCGGCCTGGGCATCGTGGTGCTCAAGCGCCTGGCCGACGCGCTGGCCGACGGCGACACCGTCCACGCGGTCATCAGGGGCTCGGCGGTCAACAACGACGGCGCCACCAAGGCGGGCTTCACCGCCCCCAGCGTCGCCGGCCAGGCGGAGGTGATCACCGAGGCGCTGGCCAACGCCGGCCTCGCCGCCGACGACATCGGCTTCGTCGAGGCCCACGGCACCGCCACCGCCCTGGGCGATCCGGTCGAGGTCGCGGCGCTCACCCGCGCCTTCCGCCGCACCACGCAGCGCAGCGGCTTCTGCGCCCTGGGATCGGTCAAGACCAACGTCGGCCACCTCGAGGTGGCGGCCGGCATGGCGGGGCTGTTCAAGGCGATCCTCGCGGTGCGCGAGGGCGAGGTGCCGCCGAGCCTGCACTTCGAGCGCCCCAATCCGCAGATCGATCTCGCCGGCAGCCCCTTCTACGTCAACACCGAGCTCGCGCCGTGGCCGGCGGCGGAGGGCCGGCCGCGCCGCGCCGGCGTCAGCTCCTTCGGCTTCGGCGGCACCAACGCCCACGTCATCGTCGAGCAGCCGCCGCCCGCCGCGGCGGCCGGCGCCGCGGCCCCCGGCGCCCGGCCGTGGCAGCTGCTGGTGCTCTCCGCCCGCCACGCGGCGCCGCTGGCCGCGGCCACCCGCAACCTGGCCGAGCACCTGGCCGGTTATCCGGGGACCGACCTCGCCGCCGCGGCGCACACGCTGCAGACCGGCCGGCAGGCGTTCGAGCACCGCCGCGCCCTGGCCTGCCGCGACCTGGCCGACGCCGTGCGGGTGCTGCGCAGCGGCGATCCGCAGCGTCTGCTCGCCGGCGCCGCCGACGGCAAGGAGCGGCAGGTCTGCTTCCTGTTTCCGGGCCAGGGGGCGCAGCACCCCGGCATGGCGCGCACCCTCTATCTCACCGAGCCCGAGTTCCGCCGCCGCTTCGACCACCTGGCGGAGCTGTTTCGGCCGCACCTGGACGAGGATCTGCGCTCGTTCGTCGTGCCGGCCGCCCTGGCCCCCGATGCCGGCGCCGACCTCGGGAAGCGGCTGGAGCGCACCGACCTGGCGCAGGCGGCGCTGTTCGCCGTCGAGGTCGCCCTCGCCGGCCTGCTCCAGGCGTGGGGCATCCGGCCGCGCGCCATGGCCGGGCACAGCATCGGCGAGCTGGTGGCGGCCTGCCTGGCGGGCGTCTTCACGGTGCCGGACGCGGTGGCGATGGTGGCGCTGCGCGGCCGGCTGATGCGCGAGCTGCCGGCGGGCGCGATGCTCGCCGTGCCGCTGCCCGAGGCCGAGGTGGCGGCGCTCCTGGGCGACGGCCTGTCGCTGGCCGCGGTGCAGGGCGCCGAGCTGTGCGTGGTCTCGGGCGCCGCCGAGGCCGCCGACCGCCTGGCCGCGGCGCTCGCCGGACGCGGCATCGAGGCGCCGCGGCTCCACACCTCGCACGCCTTCCACTCGGCGATGATGGATCCGGTCTGCGCCCCGTTCGCCGCGGCGCTCGCCGGCATCCCGCTGCGCCCGCCGCAGATCCCGTTCGTGTCGAACGTCACCGGGCGCTTCATCACCGCCGCCGAGGCCACCGACCCGGCCTACTGGAGCCGCCACCTGCGGCAGACCGTGCGGCTCGCCGAGGGACTCGGGAGCCTCCTGGCGCGGCCCGGCGCCGCGCTCTTGGAGGTCGGGCCGGCGCAGGTGCTCGCCGGCCTGGCGCGCCAGCACCCGGCGCGCACCGCGGCGCACGTGGTGCTCGCCACCATGCCGCACCCCAAGGACCCGCAGGCCGACGCCGCCCGCAGCCTGTGCGAGGCGCTCGCCGGCCTGTGGGTGGCCGGGGTCGAGATCGACTGGGAGGGCTACCACGGCACCCAGCCCGCCGCCGCCCGGCGCCGCGTGCCGCTGCCCACCTATCCCTTCGAGCACCAGCGCTTCTGGATCGACCTGGAGCCGCTGCTCGCCGGCGTCGGCGCCGGACAGCCGGCGGCCCTGGCGCCAGCCCCGGCACCCGGTGCAACCGCGGCCGCGGCTCCGGCCGCGG
>JASLEW010000986.1 GCA_030150965.1 Thermoanaerobaculia bacterium
CTCTTGACGGTGGCAGGCATGGGTGCAAGCATGGCAAACCTGGCAACGGCCGTTGCACAGAGCAACAAAAATCAGAGGCGGCGATGCAAGGGAAAACACGAGCAATTTCACCGCTCCCATCGACTCCGTCGATGCAATCGATTCGATCGATTCCATCGATCCAATCAATTCCATCGGCTCTTTCGATCCGATCTCTCCGATCGATTCCACCGGCCCCGGCCGGGCCCCGGAGATCCCTGCCGTCGCCGCTGAAGACCCTTGCGCCGGCGCTCCTCCTGGCCGGCGCCGGCGCCGTGTCCGCCGCCCTCCCGGCCGCGGCCCAGGACTGGCCGCAGTGGGGGCAGGACGCCGGCCACGACGGCGCGGTGTCGCGGCGCGGACAGCCGGCCGGCCGCATCCTGGCGCAGGCGGTCTTCGATCCCTTCACCCCGGCGGAGCTGGCCGATCCGCTGGCGGGGGACGGCCTCGCGCTGCACTACCAGACGCCGCTGGTCGATGGCGACGACGTCTTCCTGCTGCTCAAGTCCGGCGCCTACACCGGGCTTGCCGCCTACCAGACCGAGATCTGGAACGAGCAGCGCCTGCACTGGGAGCACGGCGAGCTGGTCCGCAAGTGGGTCTTCAGGAGCGACTGGAAGCCGGTGCCCCTGGGCGACGGCCAGCGCGGTCCGGCCTGGGAGCCGGTCTTCCATCCGGCGCTCGCCGGCAGCTTCGTCTATGTGCCGGGCCTGGGCGGCTCGGTCTACAAGCTCGACCGGGAGAGCGGCGCGGTCGTCGGCCACGTCAAGCCGTTCGGCGCCGCGATCGACCCCGACGTCTTCCTCACCGGGCCGATCACCGCCGACGCCCGCGGCAACGTCTATTTCGACACCGTCCGCCTGGACCACGACAACCCTTGGAACGCCGACGTGGCGGGGTCGTGGCTGGTCAAGGTGACCCCCGCCGGGACGGTGCTCAAGGTTTCCTATGCCGAGCTGACGCCGGGTGCGCCCGCCGGCGCGGCGCAGTGCCCCGGGTCGTTCGGCTTCGCCCAGCTCCCCTGGCCGCCCGGCCCCGAGGAGGTGGCGCCGACCACCCTGTGCGGCTCACAGCGCGCGGCGATCAACTCGGCGCCGGCGGTGGCGCCGGACGGCGTCATCTACGTGGGGAGCGTCGCCCACCTGAGCTTCCGCACCGCCTACCTGGTGGCCGTCAATCCGGACCTGACGCCACGCTGGCTGGCCTCGCTGCGCGAGCTCTTCCACGACGGCTGCGGCGTGCTGCTGCCGCCGAACGGCGCGCCGGGCGGCTGCCGGGCCGGCGCCCGCCGCGGCGTCGACCCGTCGGAGAACCGGCCGGGCTCGGGACAGATCATTCCCGACTCCACCGCTTCGCCGGTGGTGGCGCCCGACGGCAGCATCCTCCTGGGCACCGCCTCGCGCTACAACTATGCGCAGGGGCACCTGCTGCGTTTCAGCGCCCGGGGCGAGCTCCTGGCCGCCTACCCCTTCGGCTGGGACGACACCCCCGCGATCTTCGCCCACGACGGGACGTTCTCGGTCGTCACCAAGGACAACCACTACGGCGGCCTGGGCTCGTACTGCGACGACCCCGTGTTCTGCCCGCCGGACCGCACGGGCACCAATCCGGCCTATCCCGAGGCCTACCTCATCACCCAGCTGAGCAGCGCCCTGACGCCGGAGTGGAGCTACCGCAACACCAACACCGAGTCGTGCACGCGCCACCCGGACGGCACGGTCACCTGCGTCTCCAATCAACCGGCAGGTTTCGAGTGGTGCGTCAATGCGCCGGCGGTGGACCGCGACGGCGTGGTCTACGCCGGCAGCGAGGACGGCAACCTCTACGCCATCGACCAGGGCGGCCGCCTGCGGGACAACCTCTTCCTGCAGCTGGCCGTCGGCGCGGCCTACACGCCGGTGGCGATCGGCGGCGACGGCAAGCTCTACGCCGAGAACTTCGGCACCCTGTTCGTCGCCGGCCGGTAGGACGAGCCCGCTCTACCGGCCGGCCGCGGACGCGGCGCGGGCCACCCGCGCGTAGCTTGCCTTGAGCTGCGGCAGCCAGCGGCGCGGCACCGAGAAGCCGTGGCCGACCTTCTCGAGCCAGACCAGCTCGCCGTGGGGGACCCTGTGCACGTAGGCGCGCGTGTCGGCCGGCGTGCAGATCTTGTCGATGTCGCCCTGGAGCGCCACCCAGGGGACCTCCAGCAGGCGGCTGGGAAGGAAGTCGACGCCCTTGTGGTGCGGATCGCGCTCCCAGGTCAGGCCGTTGCCCTTGCAGATCGGCATGTTGACGATGAGGTCGGGGCAGAAGCCGAGGCTGATGGCGCCGGCATAGGCGCCGGGCGGCGCCTGCACCAGCGCGGCATAGACCAGGGTGGCGCCCGACGAGTACCCCACCAGGATCGGCGGCTTCCGCGGATCGAGGCCCAGGCGCCGGGCCGCCTCCCGGCCGAGGTCGGCGAAGTCCTGGCCGGGATTGAAGCAGGCGGCGGACGGAGCCGGCGCGGAGGAGGCGCCGGAGGGGGGCGGCGCGGATCCGGAGGCGCCGGACGCGGGAGGTGGGGACGAGGCCGCCGACGCGGGCAGGGTCGCCCGGTCCGCGGGGACCCGGGAGGCGGACGGCGAGGATCCGGAGGCCGCGGCGGTCACCGTCCGCAGGTAGCGGGTGATGTCGATGCCGGCCACGGCCGCCCCCATGCCGGCGAGCTCGCGCGCCATGTCGACGACCCCCAGCTTCCAGCCGCCGTCCCCCGAGACGAAGATCACCAGGTGCGGCGGCGGCGCGCCCGGCGCGGGGTGCGCGGACGGAGGGTAGAGGGTCACCCGGCCGAAGGGCTCCAGGGTGAAAGATTCCTCGGCTCCGGCGGCGGCTGGGGCCAGCGGAGCCAGGGCCAGCGCCGCGGCAAGCAGAGCCGCGGCCGTCCGCATCGGCTTCACAACGGGGTTGTCCGTCCTTCCCGGCGGCGCGCGGCGGTGCTGCCTGTCACTTCGGTGCCGGTGCGGCCGCGGGCGGTGTCTGGATGTTCGTTGCCTTGAGGTCCACCTCCGACGCCTTGAGCGAGAACAGGCGGCCGCTGCGGTCCCGGCCGACGATCATGCTGCCGCTCTGCCGCGGCGCCTCGGTGGTGATCAGCGCCGAGCCGCCGTGCAGCACGATGGCGTAGGGCGCCGGCTCCTCGGTCCGGTTGGTGAGGATCGGCGGCGCGAGCGGGTGCGGCCTCGCGGGCAGCCCGGCGGACCAGGCATCCGCCGCCCAGTTCAGCGAGGAGACGCTCGGGCCTCCCTGGCCCACGGAGCCGACCGGCTGGCCCTGCATGCCGGACAGCGACCGCGAGCCGACGACCGCGTCGGGATAGAGCTGCCGGTAGTCCAGGCAGGGGGTCGAGGAGGTGAAGTAGGAGCCGTCAGCCGTGGCGCACGCCCAGGAGCGCTGGACGACCTTGCCGTTGACCAGGCTCGGGTTTCTGAGGTTGGCCAGGCTGGCGGCCTTGTTGGCCGCGGCGAGGCGGGCCGCGGTGGCGGCGTTCATGGTGCTGAGGCTCCGGTTCCCCTGGGAGGGGGCGCGCAGGCTGCTCGAGGCGCTGCCGCCGCGGGCGCCCGCGGCACCGGCGGAGCCGCGCGCGGCGGAACCTCCTCCGCCCGCCGAGCTGCCGGCGGCGAAATGGGCCGGAGGTGGCGGCGGCGGCGCCGCACCGGCCGCCCAGGCGAGGGGACAGCAGAGTAGGGCGAGCCCGAGCACCGCCAGCGATCGAGCCCGTCGAGTCCGGGTCCTGATGGTCCTCATCACGTCCCCCCCTGTCTTCGAGACCTGCCGATTATGTCGCGGGCCGCGCAGGAGCGTCAAGCCTATAGCCTCCGGCGCATTGCCGCTGCAGCGTGTTGCAGCTTGCAGCGCATTTTCTCCGAGAGCGCAGCCCCCACACCCTCGGACCGGTGCCGCCTCTCGCCGCGCGCCACCGCCCAGAACCTGCACCGGCCGAGAAGGGACCAACCTGTAGAGCTGTGCCAACCGCTTCTTAGCCGTGCTAACGTTGCTCAACTTTCGATTCTCATCGAGGCTCCCGGGCACATCCGTGACCGTCCACGAACTCTCAAGAGGAAAGGAGGTTCCCGATGTCAGCAGAGCGTCCACCCACAGACCCCCAGGCGAGCAACGGCGAAGGAGGTGAGATGAGGTCCGGCGGCGTCGACCGGCGCACCCTCTTCCGGCTCGGCGCGCTGGCGGGCGCCGGCGCCTCCATGGCGGGGGCCGGGCTGTTGCAGGGCTCCCCGGCGCAGGCGCAGGGCGCCGGTCTCGGACCGGAGCCGTCGGCGGAAGAGGTCGCGGCGGCGGTGGCGTCGGCCCCCTCGGAGCTCAACGAGGCGACGATCGCCGAGCTGCAGCAGATGATGAGCAAGGGCCACCTGAGCGCCACCGAGCTGACCGAGTACTACATCTCCCGCATCGAGGCGCTCGACCGCCGCGGGCCGCGGGTCAACTCCATCCTTGAGCTCAACCCGGACGCCATCGCCATCGCCCAGGCGCTCGACAAGGAGCGCCGCGCCAAGGGGCCGCGCGGGCCGCTGCACGGCATCCCGGTCACCCTCAAGGACAACATCGACACCGCCGACAAGATGCACACCACCGCCGGCTCCTTCGCGCTGCTCGGGCCGGCGCCCTCCCAGGACGGCACCGTCGCCGCCCGCCTGCGCGCCGCCGGCGCGGTCATCCTCGGCAAGACCAATCTCTCCGAGTGGGCCAACTTCCGCTCCATCCACTCGTCGAGCGGCTGGAGCGGCCGCGGCGGCCAGACGCACAACCCCTACTACCTCGACCGCAATCCCTGCGGCTCCAGCTCCGGCTCGGGCGCCTCGGTGTCGTCGAACTTCACCGCCGCCGGGCTGGGCACCGAGACCGACGGCTCGATCGTCTGCCCGGCATCGATGAACGGCGTGGTCGGCATCAAGGTCACCCTCGGCCTCACCAGCCGCGCCGGCGTGGTGCCGATCTCGCACAACCAGGACGTGGTCGGCCCGCATGGACGCACGGTGGCCGACGCCGCCACGGTGCTCGGGGCGCTGGTCGGCGTCGATCCGCGCGACCCGGCGACCGCGGCCAGCGCCGGACACTTCTTCACCGACTACACCCAGTTCCTCGATCCCAAGGCCCTCAAGGGGGCGCGCATCGGCATCGCCCGCATGAACTACTTCGGCTACAGCGACAAGGCCGACGCCGTCGCCGAGGCGGCGATCGCCATCATGAAGGCGGCCGGCGCGGTGATCGTCGATCCGGCCGACCTGCCGAGCGCCCAGCAGCTGCTGACCGACCCCTCCGAGACCGAGGTGCTGTTCTACGACTTCCCGATCGATATGGCCGCCTACCTGGCGACGCGCACGGGGCTCTCGGTGCACACCCTGGCCGACCTCATCGCCTTCAACAACGCCCACGCCGACATCGAGCTGCAGTACTTCGACCAGGAGATCTTCGAGTTCTCGCTCAACAACGGCCTGACCGTCGAGCAGTACATGCAGGCGCTCGCCACCGAGCGCAGCCTGGGCCGCGAGCAGGGCATCGACGCCGTGCTGCAGCAGTTCAACCTCGACGCCATCGTGTCGCCCACCACCAACCCCTCGTTCACCACCGACCTGGTGTGCGGCGACCACGTCCAGGGCGCCAACTCGCAGCCGCCGGCGATCGCCGGCTACCCCCACATCACCGTGCCGGGCGGCACCGCCTTCGGCCTGCCGGTCGGCATCAGCTTCTGGGGCACGGCGTGGAGCGAGCCGAAGCTGATCGCCCTCGCCTACGCCTTCGAGCAGGCGGCCCAGGGGCGCCTGGAGCCCAAGTTCCTGCCGACGCTGCCGCCGAGCGAGCGCTTCAGCACGCGCGCCGCGACCAACGGCGCCGCCGGCACGGCCACCCGCCGCGCCGCCGCCGCCGGCCCGGCTCCCTTCCGCTTCGGATACCTGTAGGTTCCTGCCGCACGGCGGGAGCCCGGGCGGCACGCCGCCTGGCTCCCGCCGGCCGACCCGCCTCGACAAGCCGCCAAAGACACACGCGCCGCCGGCCCCAAGGGGCACGGCGGCGCGTGATGCCGTCAGCCCCGGCTACGGCTGGCTACGGCCGGTAGCCGGGGCTGGCGGGCCGTGCGGTCAGTGGATCCTGACCGTGGCGGTGGCGCGGTTGTTGGTGAGGATCGGATCCGCGGTGGTGGAGATGGCCGTCGCCGTCATGCCCACGGAGCCGTCGGTGACGTGCACCGTGAACCTGAGCGTCTCGGTCGAGCCGCTGCCGATGCTGCCCAGCGACCAGATGCCGGAGACCGGGTCGAAGGTGCCCTGCGACACCGTCGCCTGCGTGGGCTGGACGTGGGCCCCGCCCAGCAGCACGTGGACGCGGGCGTTGTAGGACGGATCGGGGCCGTTGTTCTTCGCCGTCACGGTGAAGGTGGCCAGGTGTCCGACCGCGCTGCCCGCGGCGGTCAGGGCCAGGTCGGCCAGGTGCGGCGCCGACAGGTTGAGGGTGGAGATGTCGTTCTCGGGGTTGGGGTCGAGCGGCTTGGAGAAGGCCACCCGCGCGGTGTTGACGATCTCGCCGGTGCCGACGACGCGGGCCACCAGGTGCAGCGTGGCGCTGGAGCCGGCCGCGAGCTGGCCGACCGTCCACAGGTCGCTCGACGGATCGAAGGAGCCGCCGCTGTCGTCGGACAGGTAGGCCAGGCCCTCGGGCAGGTTGTCGAAGATCTGCACCGCCCGCGCCCGGTTGGGGCCGCCGTTGGTGACCGTCACGGTGAGCGTCACCACCTGTCCGATCTGCGGCCTGATGGTGGCCGGCGCCACGGCGCTGGTCACCGCCAGGTCGGCGAAGCGCGAGCTGTCGAGCGGCACCGCCTGCGCCTGCGTGCCGCCGTCGTTGTGGGTGTGCAGGAGGAGCGCGCCCAGCGAGCCGTTGGCGACGAAGTTGCCGAGGTTGAAGTTGAGCGGCAGGCTGGTGCCGTTGAGGTCGAAGGCCAGGAAGTTGCCGCCGAAGTCGAGCCCCGGCGCGGCGAAGTTGTAGGTGTACGGGCCGTCGGCGCCGTCATAGCGGAAGTTCGCCAGCGGCGTGCACAGCGGCAGGAACCCGGGGCAGGTCTCCACCCGCCAGCGGAACTGAGTGCCGGTCATGCCGATGTCGTGCGGGCTGACCGCCAGGAAGCGGACGTTGTTGGCAAACACCCGGGTGTCCACCTGCGAGTCGTCGAGCAGGTTGACGAACTGCTCGGTCGAGACCGTCTGCCCGGCTACGTCGAAGAAGGCGGAGATGAACGCGTCCTGGCCGAGGTTGCCGGTGCCGAAGAGGCTCCCGGCCATGCCGCCCGGGCTGCTGTCGAAGACGATCTTGTCGAAGGTGCCGTTGTTCTGGGTGTCGATGTAGACGTTGAAGGCCACGTCGTTGATCGTCGACCACGGGCCCCAAGTGGAGATGCCGAACAGCAGCAGGTCGTCGGCCGCGTCGTAGGTCACGCCGGCGTACTGGATGTTGGCCCATGGCGGCACGAACGGATTGAGCGGATGCGACACCTGCAGCTCGAACGGCGTCACCAGCGACGTCTCGGTGAGCGGGAAGTTGCCGCTGCAGGCGCCGCCGCCGACGGTGCCGGTGCAGACCTGGATGCCCGACAGGTCGATCTCGCTGCTGCCGGCGCCGACGCCGTGGGTGGAGATCGGCGCCGCGCCGGCCATCGCCGACGCCGGCCGCGGGGCCGCATAGAGCGGCACGCGCAGCGGCGCCGCGGTGCCCTGGGTCAGGGTGAGATAGCTCCCGGCCTCGGTCAGCCAGCTGCGCGGGAGGTTGCCGAGCGCGTTGAGCGGCGCCGGCGCCGCCTGCACCGGGGCGATCGTCGGGTCCGCCGTGTGGTCCATCTTGGTGGGGTCGGCCTGCATCTGGACCGGCACCTGGATGGAGCTGTTCGGCGGCACCGTGACCTGGCTCTGCGCCGGATTGGCGAGCGAGAAGCTGACGCCGGCCGCGGGCGTGAGGTTGTCGATGCCGAGGTTGAGGGTCGCCGCCTGCGAGCCGTGGTTCACCAGGCGCAGGTTGCGGACCTCGGTGGAGATGCCGTTGACCGGCATCGGGCTCAGGAAGTTCATCGTCACCAGGCCCGGATTGTCGTCGCTGAAGGCGGTGACGTTGCTGGTGGCCGACTCCGGGATGTCGATGCGGCCGGCGCCCACGCGGCCCAGGCCGTACTTGAGGCCGGAGCCGTCGGCGCCGACGGTCGTGTCATGGTCGGCGCCGTTCATCGCCAGCGCCTTGAGCTCCTCGACCGACCAGGTGGGGTGCAGCTCCTTGAGCAGGGCCATGGTGCCGGCGGCGTGCGGCGTCGCCATCGACGTGCCGGAGAGCACGAGAAGCTGGCCGCCCGGGATGAAGCCGCTGTCGCTGGGCACGATGCAGCCGAGGTTCGAGGCGCTGGTGCAGGTCATGCCCGACTGTGTGGACGGGATGTTGAGCCCGGGCGCCGAGATGTCCGGCTTGAGGCGGATGGGGAACGTGCCGCCGCCGCGCGGGCCGCGCGAGGAGAAGCTGGCCATGGTGTCGCCGGCGGTGGCCCCGGCGAGGGTGGCGGCGACGCCGCTCTGGGCGGCCAGCGTCTGGCCGTCGGTGTTGGAGATGAAGACCGACGGGATGGTGATGACCGGCGTGGCGCCGGCGGCGCCCATGTTGATGAGCGTCGGGTCGCCGGGGACGTTGTTGAACACGATGGCGCCGATCGCGCCGGCGGCCTGGGCGTTGCCGACCTTCTGCTGGAAGCCGCAGGTGCCGCGCTCGATCAGCGCGATGCTGCCGGCGAGGGCGGCGGCGTTGGTGAAGTTGCCGTCGCAGCCCTGCTGCGGCACCCCGGTCGCCGACTGCACCAGCACCACGTTGCCGCTCTGGCCCGACGGGTTGGGCGTCTGCGGGAAACCGAAGGCCGCCGCCGCCGCCGCGTAGTTGCCGGCGACCGCGGGCGGCGCGGTCACCTGCAGCACCGCGCCGGGGATGCCGGAGTCGACGATGGCCGCCGCCGAGAGGGCATAGTCGGCCGACGCCGGGCTGCCGCCGATGAAGTAGGTGTCGCCGCTGTTGCCGGCCGCCGCCACCACCACCACGCCGACCAGCGCCGCGGCCTGGGCCGCCTGCGCCGTGGTGTCGGCCAGGCCGCCGAAGGGCGAGCCGAGCGACATGTTGATCACGTCGAGGTGATCGGAGAAGTCGCCCCTGCCGCTCGGGTCCATGGCGAACTCGATGCCCTGGGTGGTGAGCTGGGTGGCGCCGCCGCAGCCGAAGATGCGGATGGCGTAGAGGCTCGCCCCCGGCGCCACGCCGGGGCCGATGCGCAGCGAGCTGGGCGGCGCGCCGGGCCCGTAGGGGCCGGTGAACGGCGTGCCGTCGGCATTGACGCCCATGCCGGCGGCGGTGCCCGCCACGTGCGAGCCGTGGTCGTTGCAGTCCGTCGGGTTGGGATCGGGGGTCGGATCGTTGGAGGCGTCGTAGGCGTCGCCGGCGAAGTCGAAGCCGCCGACCACCTTCGGCGTCGGGAACAGGCCCGGATGGATGGTCACGCGGTCGTTCGCCTGGTAGTCGGCGAGCGCGCCGGTGCCGCCGAACATCGGGTGCTGGTAGTCGATGCCGGTGTCGATGATGCCGATCCGCACGCCGGTGCCGAGCAGGCCCTTGCCCAGGCCGAGGGCGTTGCCCCAGGCCGGCGGAGCGCCGATGAACGGCACGCTGGTGATGTTGGACGGGACCTCGGGGGTGATGAGGCGCGCCCGCTTGACCCCGGGAAGGGCCCGGATGAGCTGGAGCTGGGCCGGGTCCACCCTGACGGCGATGGCGTTCATCGCCTTCTTGAGCCTGAACAGCTCATGGGCGCGGATGGGGGCGGCGGCGAGCGCCGCGCCGAGCTGATCCTGGCGGGGGCCGAGCAGCGCCACCTTGGCGCGCGCGGCGGCGCGGGCGTTGACCAGCGCCCGCTCCTTGGAGACCGAGGTGTCGGCCAGAGCGGCGGCATAGTCGATCGCCGCGGGCGTGTCGAAGAGCTCCACCATCACCGCCACCCGCCCGGAGCTGGTGGTGGTGCCGCCGAGCGGCGCGGTGACCTTGGCCGTGGTCTGCGGCAGGGCGGCCGGCTTGAAGGGCCGCCCCGTGGTTGCGCCCATGGCGGCGGCGCTGACCGCGAGGCCGAGCGCGGCACCGAAGGCCAGGCGGGTGAGCGAATGCGAAGTCCGGAACATAAACGCCTCCTCGTAGCTGTACGTCAGGCAGAGCGATCGGCAGGCCCGCGCCTCCCCGGGGGAACCGCAAGGATGGAGCTAGAGGGCTGCTCTCTCAGTGCAGAATCATCAGCTCGCGCTGCTGTGGCGGCATCGTAACCTGATGGCAGCACAACTTCAAGGTCTTGTCCGGGCGGCCACGACCGGCCGCCGGGGGCGCCGGGGCGCACCACACGGGTGAGCTTCGGGCGTGAGCTCCGGCTCGGGGCGCGGCGGTTCAACGGGCTCCCGGGGCCTTCCCGGGGGCCCCGTCCGCGGTCCCTTGCCGGCTCCGCCGGCGTTCGTCGCCGGGCGCGCTCCGGCGTTCGGTCGCCGGGTGCTTGACCCTGACGTCACGTCAGGGTTTAGGCTGTTTCCTGGGACCGGGACGCGGGTGACCGGAACGCCGGCGGCGGAGCCGTTGGCGCCCCGGGAGGCCGCGGGAGAGAAGGCGGGCAGGCGGCGGAAGCCGGAGAGGAGGGCAGCCTGATGAGACCGCCGCCGTGGAAGGTCGGCGAGCTGGCGCGGCACACCGGCGTGTCGGTGCGCGCGCTCCACCACTACGACCGGGTCGGCCTGCTGTCGCCGTCGCGGCGCACCGCGTCCGGCTACCGCCTCTACGGCGCCGACGATGTCGCCCGGTTGCACCGGATCGTGTCGCTGCGGCAGGTCGGGCTGTCGCTCGCCGAGATCGCCGCCTGCCTGAGGCAGACCGGCTCCTCACCGCTCGGCGCCGTCGAGCAGCAGCTGGCGCGCCTGGAGGAGCAGATCGAGCGGCTGCACGACCTGCGGCGCCGGCTGCTGAGCATCGCGGCACGCCTGCGCGCGGCGGAGGAGGTCTCCGTCGCGGAACTGACCAAGATCATCGAGGTGACGAACATGATCGAGAAGCACTACACACCGGAGCAGCTGCAGCAGCTCGCCGCGCGGCGCCAGGAGCTCGGCGAGGAGCACATCCGCGAGGTCGAGCAGGAGTGGCCGCGGCTGATCGCCGCGGTGCGCGCCGAGATGGAGCGCGGCACCGACCCGGCCGCCGCGGCGGTGCAGCCGCTGGCCCGCCGCTGGATGGAGCTGGTGCGCGAGTTCACCAGCGGCGACCCGGGCGTGGCCAGGTCGCTGCGCAACCTCTACCAGAACGAGCCCGGCGCCGCGCAGCAGCAGGGCCTCGACCCGGCGATCCTCGCCTACATCCAGCGCGCCATGGCCGCCAGGGGCGCGGCCGGCGGGAACGCCGGAACCGCCGGAGCCGCCGGGGGCGCGGCAGAAGGGAGCCCGCCGCCACACGACTGACCCGTTCCGTGCCCATCGCGAGCCGCGCCGCCGCCGGGGCCCCCCGTGCCCGGCGGTGGCGCCCCCCTCACCGGCGGCAGCGCCGGGACCGCCGCGGCGGTAAGATCGCCCTCCATGCGGCGAGGCCGCGGGAAGGAGGCGATCGCGTGAGGATCCGCAAACCCATCCCCCTTGCCCTCCTGTGCTGCGCCGCCGCGCTGGCGGCGGCCGGCGCGGCGCAGGCCCAGATCAGCCGGGTGCAGCCCGGCCAGATGGACGCCAACCGCGCGCTGTCGCAGGTGCGCGGCCCCGACCGCCGCGCCGCTGACGCCTACGCGCGCGGCGCGCGCGCCAAGCACCAGGCCGAGGAGGCCGAGGACCCCAAGGAGCGGCAGAAGCTCTACGCCCGCGCCAAGGAGGAGCTCAACCGCTCGCTCGACCTCCAGCCCAGCTTCGACGCCTACCTCGCCCTGGGCCAGGTGAACCTTGCCCTGGGCAGCCCCGGCCTG
The DNA here is from genome assembly GCA_030150965.1 of Thermoanaerobaculia bacterium. Lineage (GTDB taxonomy): Bacteria > Acidobacteriota > Thermoanaerobaculia > Multivoradales > UBA5704 > JASLEW01. The sequence continues at coordinate 12,035 of JASLEW010000986.1, forward strand.
GCGCACATCGCGTGCAGCCAGGCGCAGGATCTGCGGCCCGGCGACCCGGCGGTGAAGGCGTGCCTGGAGGAGACCGACAGGCCCATCCCGCCGCCCGCCCCCTCGCCCGCGCCGGCCGGG
>JASLEW010000629.1 GCA_030150965.1 Thermoanaerobaculia bacterium
GCCAAGGCGGCGCCGGCCGCGGGCGCCAAGCCCGCGACCGCGCCGGCCGCGGACTGGTCCGGCGCGCCGAACGGCGCCTACGCCTCCACCTACAAGCGGCGGCCGTCGCCGCCGGTGCTGATCGAGCACGGCACCGTGCTCACCGCCGTCGGCGCGCGCCTCGAGGGCGGCTGGGTGCTGCTGCGCGACGGCAGGATCGCCGCCGTGGGGCGTGCCGGCGAGGCGCCGCCCGCAGCCGGCGGCGGCGAGCCCGCCGCGGTGATCGACGCCACCGGCAGGTGGGTCACCCCGGGGGTGATCGACGCCCATTCCCACCTCGGCGTCTACGCCTCCCCGGGGGTCGATGCCAACGCCGACGGCAACGAGGCCACCAACCCGGTCACCGCCGAGGTGTGGGCCGAGCACTCGGTGTGGCCGCAGGACCCGCAGTTCCCCCTGGCGCTGGCCGGCGGCGTCACCACCATGCAGATCCTGCCCGGCTCGGCCAACCTGATCGGCGGGCGCAGCATCACGGTCAAGAACGTCCCGGCGCTGGGCGTGGACGGGATGAAGTTCCCCGGCGCCCCCTACGGCCTGAAGATGGCCTGCGGCGAGAACCCCAAGCGGGTCTACGGCGAGAAGGGGCGCTTCCCGTCCACGCGCATGGGCAACGTCGCCGGCTACCGCGAGGCGTGGATCCGCGCCCAGCACTATCGCGACGAGTGGAAGGACTACCAGGACAAGAAGGCGCAGGGCAAGGAGGCCCGGCCGCCCGAGCGCGACCTCCAGCTGGAGACGCTGACCGGCGTCCTCGACGGCAGCATCCTGGTGCAGAACCACTGCTACCGCGCCGACGAGATGCTGGAGATGATCGAGGTGGCGCGCGAGTTCGGCTACAAGGTCGCCGCCTTCCATCACGCCGTCGAGGCCTACAAGATCGCCGACGTGCTGGCCGCCAACGGCATCTGCGCCGACATGTGGGCCGACTGGTGGGGCTTCAAGATGGAGGCGCTCGACGGCATCCGCGAGAACATCGCCATGGTGGCCCAGGCGGGCGGCTGCGCCGTCGTGCACTCCGACTCCGCCGACGGCACCCAGCGGCTCAACCAGGAGGCGGCCAAGGCGATGGCGGCGGGCCGCCGCGCCGGCATCTCCCTGACCGAGGAGGACGCGGTCCGCTGGATCACCATCAACCCGGCGCGCTCGATCGGCATCGACCGCGAGACCGGCTCCCTGGAGGTGGGCAAGATGGCCGACGTCGTGGTGTGGAGCGGCAACCCGTTCAGCGTCTACAGCCGTGCCGACAAGGTCTACATCGACGGCGCGCTGATGTACGACAGCGCCGATCCGCGGCGCCAGCCGGTGACCGATTTCGAGCTGGGCCTGCGCGACGAGCGCCAGCCGGCGCCGGCGCCGGGCGGAGGGCGGCCGTGAGCGCCCGCCGCCGCTCCCCTGCGGCCCTCCTCGCCGTCTGGCTGACCGCCGCCGCCACGCCCGTGGCGCCGGCGGCGGCGCAGACCCCGCCGGCGCCGCCGGCCGACCCCGCCGAGATCAACGAGCCCACCGAGACCATCGCCATCACCAACGCCACGGTGCACACCATGGGCGCGGCGGGCACCCTGCACGGCGCCACGGTGCTCATCTCCGGCGGCCGCATCCAGGCGGTCGGCGCCGGCGTCGCCGTGCCGCCCAGCGCGCGGCGGGTCGACGCCGCCGGCAAGCAGGTGACGCCGGGCCTGTTCGACTCGCTCACCCAGCTCGGCCTGGTGGAGGTGAGCGCCGTCGACGACACCGAGGACTCGACCAACAACGACCCGCAGCTGTCGGCGGCCTTCGACGTGGCCGACGGCCTCGACACCCGCTCGATGCTCTTCGCCGTCAACCGCGTCGAGGGGGTGACGCGGACGGTGTCCATGCCCACCCGCGGCAAGAGCTTCTTCCTCGGCCAGGCGGCGGTGATCCATCTCGGCGGCGGCCCGTCGATGCTGGTGCGCCGGGGGGTGGCGCAGTTCGTGGCGCTCGGCGAGGACGGCGCGCGGGCGGCGGGCGGCACGCGCGGCGGCGCCGTCCACCGGCTGCGCGCGGCGCTCGCCGACGCGCTCGACTACGCCGCCAACCGCGGCGCCTACGACCGCGCCCAGCGCCGCGCCTACTCGCTGCCCAAGGACGACCTCGAGGCGCTGGTGCCGGTGGCGCGCGGCGAGCAGCGCCTGGTGGTGCTGGTCAACAGCGCCAGCGACATCGAGGCGGTGCTCAGGCTCGCCGCCGACCTCAAGCTGCGGGTGATCCTCGCCGAGGCGGCCGAGGCCTGGAAGGTGGCGCCGGAGATCGCCGCGGCGCACGTGCCGGTGCTGATCAACCCGCTCACCGATCTGCCGGGGAGCTTCGAGATGCTGGGGGCGACGCTCGAGAACGCCGCCCGCCTGGAGCGCGCCGGGGTGACCATGGCCTTCTTCACCGGCGACGCGCACAACGCCCGCAACATCCGCCAGCTCGCCGGCAACGCCGTCGCCAACGGCCTCCCCTGGCCGGCGGCGCTGGCGGCGATCACCGTCAACCCGGCGCGCATCTGGGGCGTCGACGGCTACGGCACGATCGAGCCCGGCAAGGACGCCGACGTGGTGATCTGGGACGGCGACCCGCTGGAGGTGACCAGCGCCGCCGAGCGGGTGTTCATCCGCGGCGTCGAGATGCCGCGCGACTCGCGCCAGATCCGCCTGCGCGACCGCTACCTGCACCGCGCCGGCGGCCAGCCGCCGGGCTGAGGCCCCGGCAGCAGGCAGCGCGGTAAGAGGTGACTTGCGTGCTCTCGTCGGCAAGAGCCGCGAGGCCGAGACGCCCCTGGAGCGCGCCGGCGAGCTGAGGCCCTGCCGCTTTCAGCAGCCGGCCCAAGGCGGCGGCGAAGCCGTCAGCTCCCGTCCCTCGACCGGCCGGGGAGGCGGAGCCGGGCGAGCAGGGCGGTGAAGTCCGCCGGCGGCGGCTGCTCGCAGAGCACCGGTCGGCCGTCGCGGGGGTGGCGGAAGCCGAGGGTGGCGGCGTGCAGCATCGGCCGGGGCGCGGCGATGCGCGGGCCGCGGAAGTCGCGGATGTAGACCGTCTCGCCGAGGAGGGGGTGGCCGGCCTCGGCGAGGTGGATGCGGATCTGATGCTGCCGGCCGGTCGAGAGCTCGCAGGCGAGGTGGGTGGCGCCGCGCAGCCGCTCGAGCACCCGCACCCGGGTGACGGCGCGGCGGGCGCCGGCGGGGGGCGCGCCGCGCTCCTCTCCCGCCGCGGCGGCCGCCCACGAGCCGCGCAGGCCGTCGCCGCGGTCGCGGACCAGCCAGGTGTCGAAGAGCGCGTCGTGCGCCGCGCCGTGCACCAGCGCCTGGTAGCGCCGGGTGACCGTGTGCGCCGCCAGCTGCCGTTGCAGCTCGCGTTGCGCCGCCACGGTGCGGGCGAAGACCACCAGGCCCGAGGTGTCGCGGTCGAGGCGCTGCACCGCCCGCAGGGTCGGATGCGGCGCCCGCGGCCGCTCGCCCGCTGGCGCCGGAGGCGCCGGTTGCCGGACCGTGCCGCGGGCCGGCCGGGATGCGGCGGCCTCCCGCCGGCGGAGGGCGACGCGGGCCAGCGCCAGGAGGGTGTCGCGGTCGCCGCGCGCGAAGGGGACGGTCAGGATGCTGGCCGGCTTGTCGACCACCACGAGGTCGGCGTCGCAATGGACCAACCGCACGGCCCCCGCCGCGGCAGGCCGCGCCGTGACGGCCGCCGCGCTACGCGGCGACGCGGAGCCCGCGGCGGACGCGGAGGCTATCGGAGCCGCGGAGGCCGCCGCCGCTTGGGCGACGCCCTCCGCGGCCCTGGCGCCGGCGGCGGAACCGGCCAGCTCGACGCGGCAGGTCATGGCGGGCCGCGACGCCGGATCGAGGGCGGGCCGGCCGTCCACCAGCACCTGGCCCGAGCGGCATAGCGCGCGCGCCTGCTCCCAGGAGGTCCCCGGTGCGAGCTGCCGCACCCGGGCGGCGAGCGTCGGCAGGGCCGGCGAAGGTTTGCGCCCCTGGCGCCGATCGCGGTGATGCTCGGACTCGGCCACGGAGACGGCTAGTGTAACCTTGCGGCGATGACCTCGTTCAAGGACCACTTCTCCGCCTACGCGGCCGACTATGCCGCGTTCCGGCCGGGCTACCCCGAGGCGCTGTTCGACCTGCTCGCCTCTCTGCCCCGCCGCCGCGCCCTGGCGCTCGATTGCGCCACCGGCAACGGCCAGGCCGCGGTCGGGCTGGCCGAGCGGTTCGAGCGCGTGATCGCGATCGACGCCAGCGCCGAGCAGCTGGCGAGCGCCACCCCTCATCCGCGCATCGAGTACCGCACGGCGCGGGCCGAGGACTGCGGCGTCGAGACCGGCACCGTGGACCTGGTGTCCGCGGCGCAGGCGGTCCACTGGTTCGATCTCGACCTCTTCTATGCCGAGGCGCGGCGCGTCCTGGCCGCGGGCGGCGTGATCGCCGTCTTCACCTACAACCTGGTGCGCGTCGATCCGCGGTTCGACCGCCTCACCGATCGGCTGGCGCACGAGGTCGTCGGCGCCTGGTGGCCGCCTGAGCGGCACTGGGTGGACGAGGAGTACCGCACGCTCCCCTTCCCCTTCGCCGAGATCCCCACGCCGCCGATCGACCACGAGGCGGAGTGGGACCTGGGTCGCCTGCTCGGCTACTTCGGCACCTGGTCGTCCTGCCGCCGCTACCGGCAGGCGACCGGGCGCGATCCGGTCAAGATGATGCAGGACGAGCTGACCGCCGCTTGGGGCGACCCGGCGCGGCCGCGGCGGCTGCGCTGGCCCGTCCACCTGCGCGCCGGCCGCGTGGAGAGCTGAGCGGCGCG
>JASLEW010000631.1 GCA_030150965.1 Thermoanaerobaculia bacterium
AGCAGCGCTCCCCAGATCTCCAGCGTCGAGGCGTCGAACGACACCGGCGCCAGCTGCAGGAACACCTCCTCCGGACCCAGCCGCATGAAGCCGCCGTCGCGCACCAGCCGCGCCACCCCCCGGTGCGTCACCCCCACCCCCTTCGGCCGTCCCGTCGAGCCCGAGGTGTACATCACGTAGGCCAGGTTCTCCGCCGTGACCGCCGCCGCCGCGCCAGAGCCAGCCGCCGCAGCCGCCAGCGCGGCGCGCGGCCGGGATGCCCTTTCCGCCTGCGGCGCCCGCTGCCGCCAGGTGGAGGCCGCCGCGCCGTCGAGCGCCACCAGCTGCGTCCAGGCCGTGACCGGCAGCTCCGCCAGCAGCCGCTCCTGCCCCACCACCACCGGCAGCAGCGTGTCCTCGATCAGGATCGCCAGCCGCTCCGCCGGGTGCTGCGGATCGAGCGGCACGTAGGCCCCGCCCGCCTTGGCGATCCCCAGGAGGCCCACCACCAGCTCGACCGAGCGCTCGGCGCAGAGCCCCACCGGCACCTCCGGCCCGACGCCCAGCGCGCGCAGCTCGCGCGCCAGCCCCGCGGCCAGCCGGTCCAGCTCGCCGTAGCTCAGGCGCGCCTCCCCCCGCACCACCGCCACCGCCTCCGGCCGCAGCGCCGCCTGCGCCGCGAACAGCCGGCCGATCGTCGCGTCCTCCTCGCCCTCCCTGCCCGCCTGCGCCCCGCCGGCCGCGCCCTCCCCGCGCTGGCCGCCGCTCCACTCGCGGAGCAGCTGCTGCCGCTCCGCCGCGCCCAGCAGCGGCAGCTCGGCCAGCGCCAGGTCCGCGTTGCCCACCCAGGCCCGCAGCACCGCCTCGAACTGCCCCATCCACCGCGCCATCGTGGCGCCGTCGAACAGGTCGGTCGAGTAGGACAGCGCGCCGCCGATCACTCCGCCGGCCTCCTGGAGGGCCAGGCTGAGGTCGAAGCGCGTGAGCTCTCCCTCCAGCGCCACCGGCGCCAGGCGCAGCCCCGGCAGCTCCAGCTCCCCCACCGCCGCGTTCTGCAGCGTGAACATCGCCTGGAACAGCGGCGTGAAGGCGAGGCTCCGCTCCGGCGCCAGCTCCATCACCAACTTGTCGAAGGGCAAGTCCTGGTGCGCGTAGGCGTCCAGCGCCTCGCGGCGCACCCGCGCCAGGAGCTCGCCCAGCGCCGGCCCGGCCGAGAGGTCCGACCGCAGCACCAGGGTGTTGACGAAGAACCCGATCAGCGGCTCGATCTCCAGCCGGTTGCGGCCGGCCACCACGGTGCCCAGGGTGAGGTCGGATTGACCGGTCAGCCGCGACAGGAGGGCGCTGAAGGCGGCGAGCAGCGTCATGAAGAGCGTCGCGCCCTCGCGCCGCGAGAGGGCGCCGAGGGCGGCGGAGAGATCCCGGGACAGCATCATGCGGTGGGCGGCGCCGCGGAAGCTCTGCGCCGCCGGGCGCGGCCGGTCGGCCGGCAGGTCGAGCACCGGCGGCGCGCCCTGGAGATGTTGCCGCCAGTAGGCCAGCTCCCCCTCCAGCACGTCGCCCGCGAGCCAGCTCCGCTGCCAGGCGGCGAAGTCGGCGTACTGCACCGGCAGCTCGGGCAGCGGCGAGGGGCGCCCCGCGGCGAGGGCCGGATAGAGCGCCGTCACCTCGCGCACCAGCACCCCCAGCGACCAGCCGTCGCTCACGATGTGGTGCAGGGCGAGGAGCAGCAGGTGCTCGTCAGCCCCGAGGCGCCAGAGCCCCGCCCGCAGCAGCGGCCCCCGCGCCAGGTCGAAGGGCCGCCGCGCCGCCGCCGCCACCTGGGCCAGCGCCGCCGGCTCGCGCCGCGCCGCCGGCAGGCGGGTCAGGTCCACCAGCGGCACCGCGGCGCCGCCTGGCGATGCCGGCAGGATCACCTGCCGCGCCCGGTCGCCGGTGCCGCGGAACACCGTGCGCAGCACCTCGTGACGGCGCACCACCTCCCCCAGCACCCGCGACAGCAGCGCCGGCGACAGCTCGCCGCTCAGCCGCAGCGCGACCGGCAGGTTGTACAGGGCGCCGCCCTTGAGCTCGTTGATGAACCACAGCCGCTGCTGCGCAAACGACAGCGGCAGGCCGGCCTCAGCCTCGTCCCGGCCGCGGGCGGTTGGCTCGGCCGCGGCGCTCTGCTCTGGCCGCGGCACCCGGGTGATCGGCGGCGCCGCCGTGGCTGCTCCGGAGCGCAGCGCCTCCTCCACCCGGGCCGCCAGGCCCGCCACCGTCGGGCTCTCGAACAGCCGGCGCAGCGCCAGGTCGATGCCGAACGCGCGGCGCACCCGCGCCATCACCTGGGTGGCGAGGAGGGAATGGCCGCCGAGCGCGAAGAAGCTCTCCTCGACCCCGACCCGCTCGACCCCCAGCACCTCGGCGAACACCCCGGCCAGCACCTCCTCGACCGGGGTGCGCGGCGCCGCGGCCTCCGCCGCCGCCGCCGCGGCGGCCGGCGCCGGCAGCGACCGCCGGTCCACCTTGCCGTTGGGCAGCAGCGGCAGCTTCTCAAGCGGCACGAAGGCGCTCGGCACCATGTACTCCGGCAGCCGCGACGCAAGGTGAGCGCGCAGCGCCGCGGCGGCCGGCGCCGTCCCCGGCACCGCCTCGACGTAGGCCACCAGCCGCGGCTCGGCGCGCCCGTCCTGGCGCGCCACCACCGCCGCCGCGCCCACCTCCGGGTGAGTGGCGAGCATCGCCTCCACCTCGCCGGGCTCGACGCGGAAGCCGCGCAGCTTGATCTGGTGGTCGGTGCGGCCGAGGAAGTCGAGCCGGCCGTCCGGCAGGTGGCGCACCAGGTCGCCGGTGCGGTAGAGGCGGTCGCCGGGGGCCCCCCAGGCGGCGGCGAACGGATCGGGGACGAAGCGCTCGGCGGTCAGCTCCGGGCGGTGCTGATAGCCGCGGCCCAGGCAGACCCCGCCCAGGTACAGCTCTCCCGCCACCCCGATCGGCACCGCCTCCAGGGCGCGGTCGAGCACGTGGACGCGCGCCCCGCCGATCGGCCGGCCGATCGGCGGCAGGGCCGGCCAGGCGGCCGGCGGGCCGGCGAGCGGCATGGCGGTGACCAGGTGGGTCTCGGACGGCCCGTACTGGTTCTCCAGCCGGCAGCCTGGCATCGACTCCAGCCAGCGGGCGATGGCCGGGGTGATCCGCAGCTGCTCGCCGGCGGTCAGGATCTCGCGCAGCGAGGGCGGCGCCGCGCCGCGCTCGACCGCCGCCTCGGCCAGCTGCCGCAGGGCGACGAAGGGGAGGAAGAGGCGCTCGATGCGCTGCGCCTCGATCTGGGCGAGGAGCGCCTCCGGGTCGCGCCGCACCTCCTGGGAGACCAGGCAGAGCGTGCCGCCGGCGCGCCAGGTCGAGAAGATCTCCTGGAAGGAGACGTCGAAGCTCAGCGCCGCGTACTGGGCGGTGCGCAGCGGCGCGCCGCCGGCCGAATGCGCCTGCTGCCAGGCGAGCAGGTTGACCAGCGCGCCGCGGCTCATCGCCACGCCCTTGGGGCGGCCGGTCGAGCCCGAGGTGTAGACCACGTAGCCGAGGTCGTGGGCGGTGACCGCCGGGCGCGGGTTCGAGACCCGGCGGCTGGCCCGGCGGCCGGCCAAGCCTCGCGACAAGCCGCGCTCTTCGAGCGCGGCGCCAGATGGATTGCGCGCGGCGCCCACCATCCGCAGGCCGCCCCGGCCGTCCACGCGGAGCACGGCGGCGCCGCCCGCCGGCAGGCCGGCGCGGAGCCGCTCCTCGGTCAGCACCCAGCCGGCCCGCGAGTCCGCCAACATGAAGGCCAGGCGCTCCGGCGGGTAGTCCGGATCGAGCGGCAGGTAGGCGCCGCCGGCCTTGAGCACCGCGAGCAGCGCGACGAGCATGGCGGGCGACCGCCCGGCGGCGACCGCGACCAGCGCTCCCGGCCCCACCCCCAACCCGGCCAGGCGGTGGGCGAGGCGGTTGGCCCGGCGGTTGAGCTCGCCGTAGCTCAGGCTCTCCTCGCCCGACAGCACGGCGGCCTCCCCCGGCCGCGCCCTCACCTGCGCCTCGAACGGCCGCAGCAGCTCGTCGCCGGGGGCCGCGGCCACGGCGCCGTCGGCGTTCCATTCGACCAGCAGCTGCTGGCGCTCGGCCGCGCCGAGGAGCGGCAGCGACGACAGGCGAAGCTCGGACCGCGGCGTCCGCGGCGTCCGCCAGGAGGCCGCCTCCACCCCGGCATCCCGGCCGCCGGCCCCGCCCGCCGCGGCGCCGGCAGCGTCCGCCGCCTCCTCCCCGGCGTCCCCCTCGGCGCCAGCGCCCTCCGCCAGGGCGGCCAGCACCGCCGCGTAGTAGCCGGCCAGGCGCAGGCCCGTCGGCCGGTCGAACAGGTCGGTGCTGAACTCGCAGACGCAGTGCAGCCCCGCCTCGTGCTCCTGCCAGGAGAACGTCAGGTCGAACTTGGCGGTGCCGCTGTCGAGCGACAGCGACTCGATCGCCAGCCCCTGGGGATCGATCGCCCGGGGATCGATCGCCGTCCGCGGCGGGTTCTGCAGCACGCACATCACCTGGAAGAGCGGGTTGCGCGACAGGTCGCGCTCGGGCTCCAGCTCCTCGACCAGCTTCTCGAACGGCACGTCCTGGTGGGCGAAGGCGCCGAGCGCCACCTCGCGCACCCGGCCGCAGAGCTCGGACAGCGCCGGGTCGCCGCCCAGATCGGTGCGCAGCACCAGGGTGTTGGCGAAGAAGCCGACCACCCGTTCGAGCTCCGGGGTGGCGCGGTTGGCGACCGGCGAGCCCACCGCGACGTCGAGCTGGCCGGTCACCCGGCTGAGCATCGCCTGGAAGCCGGCCAGAAGGCTCATGAACAGGGTGATCCCGCGCCGCCGGCCCGCCGCCGCGAGACCGGCCGCGAGCGCCGCCGGCAGCGCGAAGCGGTGCTGCTCGCCGCGGAAGCTCGCCACCGCCGGGCGCGGCCGGTCGGCCGGCAGGTTGAGGCCGCCGATGCCGGCGAGCTGGCCGCGCCAGTAGGCGATCTGGCGCTCCAGCACCTCGCCGCTCAACCACTCGCGCTGCCAGAGGGTGTAGTCGGCGTAGGACACCGGGAGCGCGCCGAGCGCGGCCGGCCGGCCGCTCGCCGCCGCCTGGTAGAGGGCCGCCAGGTCGGCCAACAGGATGCCGGTCGACCAGCCGTCGAAGATGATGTGATGGAGGCAGAGCAGCAGCAGGTGCTCCTCGCTCCCCAGGCCGAGCAGCAGGGCGCGCACCAGCGGGCCGCGCTCCAGGTCGAACGGCCGCCGCGCGTCCGCCGCCGCCAGGCCGGCGGCGGCGCGCCGGCGGTGCGGTTCGGGCAGGGCGGTCAGATCGGCCTCCGGCAGCGGCAGCCGGCCGCGCGGAGCGATGACCTGGACCGGCCGCCCCTGCGACTGGCCGAAGGTGGTGCGCAGCGCCTCGTGGCGGCCGGCGACGGCGGCGAGCGCGCCGGCCAGCGCCGCCTTCTCCAGCCGCCCGTGGAGGCGGAAGGCGGTCGGGATGTTGTAGAACGCGCTGCCCGGCTCCAGCTGCTCGAGGAACCAGAGCCGCTGCTGGGCGAACGACAGCGGCAGGCCGCGGCTTTCGCCTGTCGCGGCGCTCCCGTCAGGTCGCGGCCCGGCGTCCCGCCGCCGCGCCACGACCGGGGGCACGAACGGCCGGTCGGCCACCCGCAGCTCCGCCTCCACCCGCTCGGCCAGGCCGGCCGCCGTCGGCTGCTCGAACAGCTGCCGCAGCGGCAGGTCCACGCCGAACGCCTGGCGCACCCGCGCCATCACCTGGGTGGCGAGCAGCGAGTGGCCGCCGAGATCGAAGAAGCTCTCCTCGACCCCCACCAGCTCGACCCCCAGGACCTCGGCGAACAGCCCCGCGAGCGTCCGCTCGGCCGGCGTGCGCGGCTCCCGCCCGGCCGCCGCCGCGCCGGCGCCCGCGGGCGCCGGCAGGGAGCGCCGGTCGATCTTGCCGTTCGGCAGCCGCGGCAGTGCGTCGAGGAGCACGATGGCGCCGGGCACCATGTACTCCGGCAGCCGCGCGCGCAGGAAGGCGCGCAGCTCCGCCGCGGTCAGGGGAGCGTCCACCCGCCGGAGCCCGGTTGCGGGCCTGGCGGGCGCGGCGGAGGCGGGCACGACGGAGGCAGGCGCGGCGGAGACGGCCGCCGGGTCGGCCGGGGCGCTCTCCTGGCCCTCCCCTTCCCGCGGCTCGCCGGCGGGCACCACATAGGCCGCCAGCAGCCGCCCCGCGGCCCCGTCCTCGCGCGCCACCACCACCGCCGTTTCGACGCGCGGATGCAGGCCGAGCGCCTTCTCGATCTCTCCCGGCTCGATGCGGAACCCGCGCACCTTGACCTGGAAGTCGATCCGGCCGAGGAACTCCAGGTTGCCGTCCGGCCGCCACCGCACCCGGTCGCCGGTGCGGTAGAGCCGCCGCCCGGGCTCGCCGCCGAGGGCGGCGAAGGGATCCGGCACGAAGCGCTCCGCCGTCTGCTCCGGCTGCCCGGCGTAGCCGCGGGCCAGGCCCGCGCCGCCGATGCACAGCTCGCCCGCCACCCCCGCCGGCTGCGGCACGAGGGAGCGGTCGACGACATAGGTCCGCAGGTTGGAGATCGGCCGGCCGAGCGCCGGGGGCGCCGGGGGCGCCGCCGATCCGTGGTCGCCGCCGGCGATGCGGTTGAAGGTGACGCCCACCGTCGTCTCGGTCGGCCCGTAGAGGTCCAGCAGCTCGACTCCGGGACCGGTGGCGGCGCGCCACTGCGCGACGCGCTCCGGACGGATCTTCTCGCCGGCGGCGCTGACCAGCCGCAGCGAGGCCGGCAGCGACTCCGGACGCGCCACCACCTCGGGGACCAGCTCGTGCCAGAAGGCGGTCGGCAGCACCACGGCGGTCACGCCCCAGGCGGCACAGCCTGCCAGCCACTCGCGCGGCGCGAGGCGCATCTCCGCCGTGGTCAGCAGCAGCGTCGCGCCGCTCGCGAGGGCGGCGAAGATCTCCATCACGCTGCCGTCGAAGCTGATCGAGAAGAACTGCGCCAGCCGGTCCTCCGGCCGCAGGCGGACCCGCGCGATGGAGGTGCGGACGTAGTTGACGATGGCGCCGTGCGGGATGACGATCCCCTTCGCCCGGCCGGTCGAGCCCGAGGTGAAGATGAGGACCGCCGCGTGGCCGCCGGAGCGCGCGGCGCCC
>JASLEW010000988.1 GCA_030150965.1 Thermoanaerobaculia bacterium
GGGTTGGGCCGCGGCCCGGGGGGGGGGGGGGGGGGGGGGGGGGGGGGGGGGCCCGGCCCCCGGGCGCGCCGGGCTCGCCGGAGATGGGCCGCGACGGCCCCAGGTCGGCGGCCGGCCCGGGACCCTGTGCAGGCCCTGCCGCCGGCTCGGCCGTCTCAAGGTGGGCGAGCGCCGCGCCCAGGCCGCCGAGGAGGTCCCGCACCTCGCGGCGGTAGCGGTCGAGCTTCTGGTCGGCGCGGGCGAAGAGGGCGTCGTTGTGCCGCATCAGCTCCTCGATCCCCTCGGAGTGCAGGGTTTCGAGGTAGGCGATGCGCTGGTCGTCCTTGAGGCGCAGCTGGCGCTCGTCGCGCAGGTGCTCCAGCAGGATGAGGTTGAAGATGCGCTGGCGCTCCCAGAGGTCGTTCTGGGGCACCTTGACGAGCGGCCGCACCAGCCGCTTCCAGGCGACCAGGAGGCGGCCCAGCGGACCGCGGTGGCTGCGGATGGGGAACTCGCGGTCCCCCTTCCACAGCCAGTGCCAATCGGACAGGTCGCGGGTGGGCTCGACCAGGAAATCGTCGATGCCCGGCGCGCCCCGCGGTGGCCGCGGAGCGCCGGAGTCGGCCACCCGCTTACTCTTCCCGCACCACCGTGACGGTCACCTCGGCCACCACATCCGGATGCAGCTCGATGCGCACCTTGTGGTCGCCGACCGTCTTGATGCCGCCCTCGAGGTCGATGCGGCGGCGATCGACGGCGAAGCCGCGCCGCTCCAGCATCTCGGCCACCTCGCTGGCGGTCACCGAGCCGTAGAGCGTGTCGCTCTCGCCGACCCGCTTCCTGACCTCCAGCCGCAGGTCGGCCATGCGCGCCGCGGTCGCCTCGGCGGCGCCGCGCTCGTGGGCGTGCTGGGCGTCGATCTTGGCCCGCTGCTGCTCGAAATAGGCGATGTTGGCATGGGTCGCCGCCAGGGCCAGACCGTGCGGCAGCAGGTAGTTCCGGCCGTGGCCGGGCTTGACGTCCACCACCTCGCCGCGCCGGCCGAGGTGGCGCTGGTCGCTGAGCAGAATCACTTTCACTCGGGCGTCCTCCCCTGGTTGGCCTAGTCGGTGGTGAACGGGATCAGCGCCACGTGGCGCGCTCGCTTGATCGCCTGCTGCAGCAGGCGCTGGTGACGGGCGCAGGTGCCGGAGATCCGCCGCGGCAGGATCTTCGAGCGCTCGGGAATGAACTGCTGGAGGAGCTTGACGTCCTTGAAATCGACGTAGTCGATCTTGTCCGCACAGAACTTGCAGACCTTGCGGCGGCGGTAGAAGACCTTCCTCGGGCGTGCCATGGCTCAGCTCTCCTCGCCCGCCGCGGCCGGCTGGCCGCCGCCGGGCTCGCCGCCCGCCGCCGGCTCGCCGGGACGGCCGGTTCCGGCCGGGCGCTGGCGCCCGGCGGCGCGCTTCAGGTCCTCGTCGGTGCGCACGGTCAGGTAGCGCAGGATCTTGTCGTTCTGGCGCATGCGGTGCTCGACCTCGGGCAGCGAGCTCTTGCCGCCCTCGCTCTCGATGCCCAGCAGCACGTACTTGCCCTCGTTCAGCTTGGCGATGGGGTAGGCGAGCTTGCGCCGGCCCCAGCTCTCTTCCTTGGTCACCTGGGAGCCGCCGGCAGAGATCATCTGCTTGTACTCCTGGGTCATGGCGACGACGTCCTCGTCGGCGACGCGCGGGTCGACGACGAACATCAGCTCGTAGGTACGCATGTGGACCGGATATCCTCCCTTTGGCCTGGTCAGTCCCGCTTCGCGCGGAACAGAGAGGTGGACGGGCGGTCGGCCGGGGAGCCCTCCTCTTGAGCCGGAGGTCCGCGCCGCCGCGGTGAGCCGCGTACTATACACCGCCGCGACTTCAAGTCCAAGACCTTCCGGCCCGGCGGCCCCGGCCGGCGGCGCCGCGACCGGCCCGAAGAGTAGACTGGCGTGCGCCCCGCACCCCGTCGTAATCGCGCTTCGAGGAGACCGTGTGATGAACCGCCTTTGCCTGTCCGCCGTGCTGGTCCTGACCCTGCCCCTTTCGCTTCCGGGCGCCGCTTCGCCGGCCGCCGCCGCGGCACCTGCCGCCGCCGGCACCGCGGCCGCCCGCCTGCACGAGCTGTTCGACCGCGAGTGGGAGGCGCGGCTGCGCGACAACCCGGTCTTCGCCACCTCGGTCGGCCGCCACGAGTACGACGCCCTCCTGGGGTCCTACACCCTGGCCGACCTGGAGCGCCGGCATCAGGCGGCCAGGGCGCTCCTCGCCGAGCTGGCGGCCATCGACCGGTCGCGGCTCTCGGCCGACGACGTGGTCGACGCCGAGATCTTCCACGATCAGCTCGCCGACCGCGTCGCCGAGTTCGAGCTGGGGGCGTACCAGATGCCGTTCAACGCCGACTCCGGCTTCCACTCGGGCTTCGCCATGCTGCCGGACCAGATGCCCTTCGCCGACCGCCGCGACTACGAGAGCTACCTGAGCCGCCTGCGCGCCTGGCCGCGGGTGATGGGCGAGCAGATCGAGCTGATGCGCCTGGGGATCCGGCGCGGCTTCACCGTGCCGCGCGTGACGCTCGACGGCTACGACCGCACGATCACCGCGCACATCGTCGCCGACCCGGAGAAGAGCGTCTTCTACAAGCCGTTCACCCGCTTCCCCGCCACCCTGCCCGAGGCCGACCGCGAGGCCCTGCGGTCCGCCGCGCGCGAGGTGATCGCCGGCAGCGTGGTCGCCGCCTACCAGCGCTTCCTGGACTTCTATCGCGCCGAGTACCTGCCGCACGCCCGCACCACCCTCGGCGCCTACGACCTGCCCGATGGCCGCGCCTTCTACGCCCAGCAGATCCGGCGCTTCACCACCCTCGACATGGCGCCCGAGGCCATCCACCAGCTCGGCCTCTCCGAGGTGGCGCGCATCGACGGGGAGATGAAGGCGGTGATGCGCCAGGTGGGATTCCAGGGCGACTTCGCCGCCTTCGTCGCCATGCTGCGCAGCGACCCGAAGTTCTATCCCAAGACCGGCGAGGAGCTGCTCAAGGACGCCTCCTTCATCGCCAAGCAGATCGACGGCAAGCTGCCGTCGATGTTCAAGACGCTGCCGCGCCTGCCCTACACCGTCAAGCCGGTGCCCGATCACCTCGCCCCCAAGTACACCGCCGGCCGCTACGTCGAGGCGCCGGCCGGCAGCACGCAGCCGGGCATCTACTGGGTGAACCTCTACCAGCCCGAGACCCGGCCGCTCTACAACCTGGAGGCGCTGACCCTGCACGAGGCGGTGCCCGGCCATCACCTGCAGATCGCCCGCAGCCAGGAGCTGTCCGGCCTCCCCAACTTCCGCCGCTACTCCTACATCTCCGCCTTCGGCGAGGGCTGGGGGCTATACTCCGAGTGGCTCGGCCTGGAGATGGGCTTCTACACCGATCCCTACAGCAACTTCGGCCGCCTCACCTACGAGATGTGGCGCGCCTGCCGGCTGGTGGTCGACACCGGCATCCATACCCAGGGCTGGACGCGGCAGCAGGCGATCGACTACCTGGCAGCCCACACCGCCCTGCCGCTGCACGAGATCGAGACCGAGACCGACCGCTACATCTCCTGGCCGGGGCAGGCGCTCTCCTACAAGCTCGGCGAGCTGAAGATCAAGGAGCTGCGCCACCGGGCCGAGCAGGCCCTGGGTCCCGCCTTCGACGTGCGCGAGTTCCACGACGTGGTCCTCGGCAGCGGCGCCGTGCCGCTCGCCGTCCTGGGGCAGAACGTGGACCGCTACATCGCCGCGCGCCGCCCGCCCGGGACGAACGGCCCCCCGAGCGGTGCAGCCGGCGGTTCCCGGGGCAGACCTTGAGGCGGTCGTAGCTTGCAGTGTGTGGGCAAGATCGAATACGCTTGCGCCAATGTCCATCCGGTGGGCTGTCCTTCTGGTCGGCATCGGCTTGGCGGTCGCGGTGGCGGCCCTGCGTCCGACGAGCACCGCCGCCCGGCTCCGCTCTCCCGCAGCTGAGACCGCCGCTGCCGCCGCTGCCGCTGCCTCCGCCGCCCCTGCAGAAACCGCCGAGGCCGACGCCCGGGGCGGCGCTCCGCCGGCGTCGCCAGTCACCGCCTCCTGGCGGGACGTCAACCACGCGGGCAAGGTGGCGCACGACGCCAAGGACTACCCGGCCTACCGCGTCGCGGTGAGGCAGCTCGGCGAGCTGCTGTCGGGCAACCCGGAGACGGTCCTGGGGGCGGCCAAGGCCGAGGCGCTGCTGGGGCACGCCGCCACCGCCCTCGATTGGCTGAGCGCCTTCGCCGCGATGGGGCTGGTGCGGGACCTCGCCGCCGATCCCGACCTGGCGAGCCTCCAGCAGCAGCCCGCCTTCGCCGCCGTGCAGGCCCGGATCGCGGCCAACCGGCAGCCGGTGGCCCATGCGGTCACCGTCTTCTCCCTGAGCGATCCGGAGCTGCTGACCGAGGATCTGGCCTACGATCCGGCGGCCCAGCGCTTCTTCGTCAGCAGCATCCGCGAAGCCAAGATCCTGGCGGTGGATGGGAGGACCGGCGCCGCCCGGGACTTTGTCCCGGCCGGGCGCGACCCCATCTGGGGCGTGCTGGCCCTGGCGGTCGATGCGCCGCGCGGCGTCCTCTGGGCTACCACCGCCGGCATGCCGCAGACGCCGGGCTACCGCCCCGCGGACGCCGGGCACAGCGCGGTGCTGCGCTACGACCTGGAGAGCGGCAAGCTCCTCCAGCGCTACGACCTGCCGCTCCTCGACGCCGCCCCGCCGCCGTCCGCCGGCGGCGCCACCGCGGCGGAGCGCCCCGGGAACCGCTCCCGCATCCTCGGCGACATGACCGTGGCGCCGAGCGGCGAGGTGTTCGTGTCCGAGGCGGTGACCGGGGCCGTCTACACGATCCGGCGCGACGGCGATCGGTTGGAGGTCCTGGTGCCGCCGGGCATCTTCATCTCGCCGCAGACCCCGGCCGTCACGCCCGACGGCCGGCGGCTCCTGGTCGCCGACTACATCCGCGGCATCGGCATCGTCGACCTGACGACCCCGGCCCATCCGGTCACCTGGATGGCGCACCCGCGCGACGCCGCGGTCAACGGGATCGACGGGATGTACCTCCTGGGCAGCTCCCTGATCGCGGTGCAGAACGGCACCGAGCCGAACCGCGTGATCCGCCTCGACCTGGACGCCTCGCTGACCCGCGTGCTCCGCTGGGAGGCCCTGGAGAGCAACTCCCCCGGCCTTGGCGCGCCGACCCACGGCACGCTGGTGGGCCGGGACTTCTACTTCCTGGCGAACAGCGGCTGGGACCAGATGGACGACGACGGCCCGGTCAAGCCCGGCGGCCGCCTGACCCCGGCGCAGGTGCGCCGCCTGGCGCTGTAGCCCCCCAGCGGGCGTGATCTCCGCAGCCCCGCGGCCGGAAACCGGCCGTGGCTTCGCGTTCCCGGTGTGAGGCGCGCCTGGCAGTGCTCCCGCGGCTTGATGCCGCAGGTATTACTGAGTCATACTTCGACGATGAAAGTGGCAATCTCCCTGCCGGACCCCACCTTCAAGGCGGCGGAGCGCGTCTCGAAGCGGCTGGGCATGTCGCGCAGCCAGTTCTATGCGCGGGCCGTCGATGCTTTCGTCAAGGCTCACCGCGGAGACGGCGTGCGAGAGGCCCTGGCCGCGGTCTACGGTGCCGAGCCCGCCGAGGTCGATCCGTTGATGGACCAGCTCCAGGCAGAGGCCCTGCACGAAGAGTGGTAGCCCGCCGCGGGGAGGTCTGGTGGGCCGCTCTCGGGCGGCCAGTCGGCTCCGAGCCCGGCTACCGGCGTCCGGTCCTCGTTCTCCAGTGCGATGATTTCAACGAGAGCCCCATTCAAACCGTGGTGGTCGTCACCATCACCTCCAACACTCGGCTGGCGATGGCGCCGGGCAACGTCCTCTGCCGCAAGCGCGACGGCGGCTTGACCAAGCCCTCGGTGGTGAACGTCTCTCAGGTCGCCACGATCGACAAGGCCCGGCTGCTGGAGCGGGTAGGAGCTCTGCCCGGACGTGTCCTGGCGAAGGTCGAGGACGGGCTGCGCTTGGTGCTGGGACTCTGATCTCGGGCGGCCGGCCTGCCCGGGTCCGGCGGCCGGCCCGTCAGTTCCCCTCGCCGCCCGGCGGCGGGTTCGGGACGGCCGGCACCGGGCCTCCCGGCTGCGCAAGGCCGCCGCGCAGGGGCATCTTCTCGCCTTCCTTGGGGATGTAGAAGGGACGCTGCTGGTACCAGGGCAGGGTGGTGATCGTGGACCAGCGGGAGTTGTACTCGCGCGCCGGCTCGGTGCCGGCGACGAACGCCTCCTTGACCACCTTGTTGGCGCTGTCCGGGCCGGCGAGGAGGCCGGTGTAGTACTCGACGTCGCGGAACACCACGTTGGGCGGCACGTTGAACGTCTCGCCCTTCTGGATCCAGCCCGCGGCCAGGCCCTTTTCGACGATGCCGCGCCACATCGGCAGGGCGGCGACGGCGCCGCTCATGCCGGCGCCGAGCGAGCGCTTGAGGTCGTAGCCGATCCAGGTGAGGATGGTGTAGCGCGGGGTGAAGCCGACGAACCAGGCGTCGGTGTAGTCGTCGGTGGTGCCGGTCTTGCCGGCGATGTCGAGCGGCAGGTCGCGGATGGCGAAGGCGGTGCCGCGGTCCACGACCCCTTCCAGCATGTGGGTGAGGACATAGGCGACCGAGGGGTCGGTCGAGGTGTAGGCGGTGGGGAAGTGCTGCTCCAGCACCTGGCCGTCGGGCGAAGAGATGCGCTCGATCATGTACGGCTCGATGTGGGTGCCCTGGTTGGCGATCGCGGCGTAGGAGGCGGCCAGCTCCAGCGGCACCAGGTCGGCCGAGCCGAGCGCGATGCTGGGCCAGGTCGGCAGCGGCGTGCGGATGCCGCAGCGGTGGGCGAACGACACCACCTTGGCGCCGCCGACGAGGTCCAGGAGCTTGACCGCCGGCACGTTGATCGACTGCTCCAGCGCCCGCCTGAGGGTCACGATGCCGTAGTGCTTGTGATAGTAGTTCTCGGGCCGGTAGCTCAGCTTGCCGTCGGCGCCGATGAAGGCGGTCGGCGCGTCGAGCAGCGTGTCCGCCGGCGTCCACCCCTGTTCCAGCGCGGCGCCGTAGACGAACGGCTTGAAGGCCGAGCCGACCTGGCGGTGCGCCTGGGTGATGCGGTTGAACCGGTTGCGTGCGAAGTCCCAGCCGCCGACCATGGCGCGGATGGCGCCGGTGCGGGATTCGATCACCAGCCCCGCGGCCTCCATGCGCGGCTCCTGCTCGAGCTGCAGCACGAGCGGCGCCGGCCGCCCGCCGGCCGCCGGCTCCGCCGCCGCGCCACCGTCGGCCTTCCTGGCCCCCTTGGCGGGCCTGGCCTCGGCCGCCTCGAAGCGGAACCAGGCCACCATGCCGCGGCGCAGCAGGTCCGCGGGGTGCGCATGGCCGGTCCACGCCATGCCCTTGGGCTCCAGGGTGAACTCCTGCCGGCCGATGCGCACCCGCGCGCTCGCGCGGTCGGCCGCCGTCACCACCCCCTGGTACCAGCGGCCTGACACCGGCTCGTCCCTGGCGAAGACGGCGGGAAGGATGCGCTGCTCGACGTCGTCGCCGGCGAGCTGGGTGATCGGACCGCCCCAGCCGCGCCGGTGATCGACGTGCAGGAGCCCGGCGCGGATCGCCTCCTCGGCGGCGCGCTGGATCCGCGGGTCGAGCGTGTCCTGCACCTGCAGCCCGCCCTCGTACAGCATGGTGGCGCCGTAGGTCGCCTCCAGGTACTTGCGCACCTCCTCGGCGAAGTAGGGTGCGAAGCTCTCGTCAGGCTGCTGCGCGTTGACCTGGAGCGGCTGGGCGAGCGCCTGCTGGCAGGCCTCGGCGGTGATGAAGTGGTTCTCCAGCATCAGCCGCAGCACGCGGTTGCGCTGGCGCAGCACCAGCTCCGGCTCGCGGTAGGGGCTGAAGCGGCTGGGGGCCGGGATGATGCCGATCAGCGTCGCCGCCTCCGGCAGATTGATGGCGCGGGCCGGCTTGCCGAAGTAGAAGCGCGAGGCGGCCTCGATGCCGTAGTTGCCGTGCCCCAGGTTGACCAGGTTGAGGTAGAGGGTGAGGATCTGCTGCTTGCTGAAGTTCTTCTCCAGCTCGACGGCGACCAGCGCCTCCTCGATCTTTCGCCGCCACTTGCGCTCGCGGTTGAGGAAGAGGGTCCGCGCGAGCTGCATGGAGAGGGTCGAGGCACCCTCCTTCATCCGCCCGGCGCGCAGGTCGTCGAGCGCCGCGCGCACGATGCCCCAGGCGTCGATGCCGCCGTGGCGGAAGAAGTTGCTGTCCTCGGAGGCGAGGAGAGCCTGCTCCAGCAGCGGCGGGATCTGCCCCTCCTTGAGCATCATGCGGCGCTCGCGCGCGAAGGTGGCGAAGACGCTGCCGTCGGCGGCGTAGAGCTGGGTGACCAGGCTGGGAGTGTAGGTGCCGAGCGCGTCCACCCGCGGCACGTGGATGAGCGCCGCGACGCTCACCCCCACCGCCAGGCCGAGCGCCACCGCGATGAGCAGCGGCAGGCCCCAGCGCAGCCACCTCCTGCGCCCGCGGCCGCCGCGGCCGCTCCCGCCGCGCAGGTCGAGGCGGCGGCCGGGGGAGCCGGCGGGGCTGCCGCCGCGCGGACGGTCGGGTTCGCCGGCTCCGCCCGGCTGCACAGCGCGCTCCACGTTCCTCATTATAGGGGGTGGCACCCTCGCCGGCCACCAACCGGCAGGCAGCGGCGCATCATCGGAACGGGGCGGGAGCAGCGATCCTCCAATGCACCGACGTCCGCGGGCGGCCGCGGGCGCCGCGGGCGCGGTCCGCTTGCCGCTGCCGGTGGCGGGTGATAGAAAGGGCGCGCCGTGGCGGAACCCTCGACGACGCCGGCCTCGCCCTTCAATCCCGGCGCGCCCCAGGTGGCGCGCGGCGGACCCGGCTGCAGCAAGCCGCTGTGGATCGGCTGCGGCGTGCTGCTCCTGCTGTTCTGCGTCGCGGGGCTGCTGTTCCTGGTCGAGATGCCGTCGATCGCCCGCTGGGTTTTCCGCTACTACGAGTCCACCATCACCCCGCGCCTGCCTGCCGACCTCACGGCTGAGGAGCGCGCGCGCCTGCACGCCGCCTTCGAGGCTGCCGGGCGCGCGCTCAGCACCGGCCAGGCGGAGCTGGAGAGCATGCAGCGCTTCCAGCACCTGATGATCCGGCTCGCCAATCCCGAGGTGAAGATCACCCACCGCGACGTGCAGGAGCTGACCGGCCTCCTCGAGTCGATCGGCCACCGCTCGCCGGCGCCGGCCGGCCGGCCCGCGCCGCC
>JASLEW010000676.1 GCA_030150965.1 Thermoanaerobaculia bacterium
ACGCCCGGCGCGCCGCGCCCTGCTCGGCCGGCCGCGCCTCGCCGCGCGCCGCGGCCGACATGAACTGCGCCTCCTCGGTCGAGCCGGCCATGGCGGCGGTGGCGGCGGCGCCGCCCGCGACCACCTCGCGGACGAGGTCGAAGTAGCCGGTGCCCACCTCGCGCTGGTGGCGGGTGGCGGTGTACCCCATGGCCTCGGCGGCGAACTCGTCCTGCTGCAGCTCGGAGTAGGCGAGCATGCCGCGGTCCCGGTAGTCGCTGGCGAGCGCGAACATGGCGTGGTTGAGGCTGTGGAAGCCGGCCAGGGTGACGAACTGGAAGCGGTAGCCCATGGCGCCCAGCTCGCGCTGGAACTTGCGGATGGTGAAGGTGTCGAGGTGGCTCGCCCAGTTGAACGAGGGCGAGCAGTTGTAGGCCAGCCACTTGCCCGGGTGGTCGCGATGGATGGCGTCGGCGAAGCGCCGCGCCTCGTCGAGGTCGGGGGTCGAGGTCTCCATCCACAGCAGGTCGGCGTGGGGCGCGTAGGCGAGGCCGCGGGCGATCGCCGCGTCGAGGCCGCCCTTGAAGCGGAAGAAGCCCTCGCCGGTGCGCTCGCGGGTGAGGAAGGGACGGTCCTGCTCGTCCACGTCGCTGGTGATGAGCCTGGCGCTGCCGGCGTCGGTGCGGGCGATGAGCACGGTCGGCACGTCGAGCACGTCGGCGGCCAGGCGCGCCGCGGTCAGCGTGGCGACGAACTGGCGCGTCGGCACCAGGACCTTGCCGCCCAGGTGGCCGCACTTCTTCTCCGACGCCAGCTGGTCCTCGAAGTGGACGCCGGCCGCGCCGGCGTCGATCATCGCCTTCATCAGCTCGAAGGCGTGCACCGTGCCGCCGAAGCCGGCCTCGGCGTCGGCGACGATCGGCGCCATCCAGTGGGTGCCGCTGCGCCCCTCGGCGTGATCGATCTGGTCGGCGCGCAGCAGCGTCTGGTTGATCCGCCGCACCAGCTCGGGGACGCTGTTGCAGGGGTAGAGGCTCTGATCGGGGTACATCTGGCCGGAGAGGTTGGCGTCGGCGGCCACCTGCCAGCCGCTGGCGTAGATCGCCTTGAGCCCGGCCTTGACCTGCTGCATCGCCTGGTTGCCGGTCATGGCGCCGAGCGCCGGGACGTACTCCTCGCTGCCGAGGAGCAGCCACAGCCGCTCGGCGGCGCGCTCGGCCAGCGGGTGGGGGAGCGGGAAGGAGTTGCGCAGCCGCAGCACGTCGCGGCCGCCGTACGAGCGGCGGGTCCCCTGCCAGCGGGCGGCATGCTGCCAGGTCTTCTCGAGGGTGCTCGCGGAGTCGGGACGGCTGCTCTTCACGGGATCCTCCTTTCGGCGCCGCGGGCCGGCGCGGTGGGGGCGTGCGGTCGGGTGACGGCCCTAGAGAGTAGGGTAGCGAAAAAGCCGTGTCAAGCGAAATTTCGCTCGATTTTGCCCGCGGTCAGGCGGCGGCACCTGCCAGCCGTCTCTTCCCAGGCCGGATCCATCTGATTGCACGACTCGTGCCGAGAGCGAAATTTCGCCCCGCTGCCGGAGTGCTACACTCTTCGCTGGTAGCGAAACGAGATCCCTCCGTGAAGCAGCCCACCGAACCCACCGCCTCCCGCTGGGAGCCGGACCCGCCCGCCGGCGCCCGCACCGCCGCCGGTTCGCCGGGGAGGCAGGAGCTGACCGGCGAGGACCTGCGCTTCGTCCTCGGGCTCAAGCTCAAGACCCTGCGCCTGCGGCGGCGCCTCACCCTGCAGCAGCTGGCCGGGCGCTCGGGCCTCTCGGTGTCGTACCTGAGCGAGATCGAGAAGGGAAAGAAGTACCCCAAGGCCGAGAAGCTCATCGCCGTCGCCCGCGCCCTCGGGGCAACCTTCGAGGAGCTGGTGTCGCCGCAGGTGGCCGCGGACCTGGCGCCGGTCAAGACGGTGTTCAGCACCGTCTTCCTGCAGGGCTTTCCCTTCGAGCTCTTCGGCGTCGATCCCGAGGACCTGTTCCGCATCGCCAGCGAGCGCCCGGAGCGGGTGGCGGCGCTGATCCGCGCCCTGCTCGACGTCGGCCGCACCTTCGACGTGCAGGTCGAGCAGTTCCTGCTGGCGGCGCTGCGCTCCTATCAGCAGCTCAATCACAACCATTTCCCGGAGCTGGAGGAGGCGGCGGCGCGCTGCCGGGCCGAGCACGGCTGGGCGGCGGGCGCGCCGCTCGGCCCCGAGGCGCTCGCCGCGGTGCTCACCGGGCGGCACGGCTACCGGCTGGACCTCTCCCGGCTCGCCGCGCATCCGGAGCTGCGCGGCTTCCGCTCGGTCTACCTCGAGGGCAGGCCGCCGCGGCTGCTGGTCAACGGCGACCTGATGCCGTCGCAGCGCGCCTTCGTGCTCGCCCGCGAGCTGGGCTACCGGGTGCTCGGCCTGAGCGGCGCCCGGGCGGTCACCTCGTCGTGGATCAAGGTCGAGTCGTTCGAGCAGGTGCTCAACAATTTCTACGCCTCGTACTTCGCCGGGGCGCTGCTGATCGAGCGCGACCGCCTGGTGGCCGACATCGGCGGCTTCTTCCAGCGCGCCCGCTGGGACGGCGAGGCGCTGGTCGCCCTCCTCGGCCGCTACGACGCGACGCCGGAGATGTTCTGCCACCGGCTGACCGAGCTGCTGCCGCGCCTCCTCGGGCTCGAGGAGCTGTTCTTCCTCCGCTTCGCCGATGCCGGCGGCAGCGGCGGCTTCCGCCTCACCAAGTTCCTCAACAGCTCGCGCGTGCCGGTGCCGCACGCCACCGGGCTCGACGAGACCTACTGCCGGCGCTGGCCGGCGCTGCGCCTGATGCGCCAGCTCGACGCCCGGCCGCGCGGCCTGCACGCGGGGCCCGTGGCCACCGCCCAGCGCTCGGCCTTCCTCGACGCCGGCGCCGAGTTCCTGGTGCTCACCCTGGCGCGGCCCCTGGCGCTGGGCAGCGGCGGCACCTCGAGCGTCTCGGTCGGCCTGCTGCTCGACGATGCGTGCAAGCGCACGGTGCGCTTCTGGGACGATCCGGTGATCCCGCGCGAGGTGGTCAATTTCACCTGCGAGCGCTGCCCGCTCGCCCCGGCCGACTGCCGCGAGCGCGCCGCGCCGCCGGCCGTCTGGCAGCGCGCCGCCGCCCAGACCCGCCAGGAGCAGGCGCTCGCCGCCCTGGCGGCGGGTGCGGCGGCGCCATCGACGGAGGAAGAGCCATGAGCGCTGAGCCCCCGCCCATCGCCTGCACCCTGAGCGAGCCGGAGCTGCGGCAGCGGCGCGCCGGGCTGCTCGGCCAGGTCCGCGCCCGCGTCAGCGCCGCGGGCGAGCTCCCCGCCGGGCCGCACGGCCCCGGCTTCGTGCTGACCTTCGCCGACGGCGCCGCGGCGCTGCCCGAGGTGCTGGAGCTGGTGCGCCTGGAGAGCCGGTGCTGCCCCTTCCTGCGCTTCCGCCTCACCGTCGAGGCGGCCGGCGGCGACGTCGTCCTGGAGGTCACCGGCCCGCCCGGCGGCGCCGCGGTCCTGGGCGCCGAGCTGCTGCCGGGGTGAGGGCGGCGCGACGCTCAGGCCGGCGAGGGGAGCGCCGGCCCGGCGGCCGCGGCGGCGGTGGCGCTGTCGTCCGCCGGCGCGCCGATCAGCCGGGCCAGCTCCAGCAGGTCGGCGACGCGGTAATCAGCGGGATCGGCGG
>JASLEW010000703.1 GCA_030150965.1 Thermoanaerobaculia bacterium
CGCGGTCGCGGTCCCCGTAGGCACTCCAGGCCGGCGCGCGCTACGCGCCTGGGAGGGAGGCTGTTGCCCCCCTTCCAGGTTGGCGGTCCCGGCGACGGCCGCCCTCCCGTCCCCCACCGCCCGCCCAACGCACGCATGGGCTATGGAAGGCGCCGGGTCGGCGGAAACCGCGGACCCAACGGGGGCCGCCCGTGTCGCTGCGCTCCACGGCCCCCACCCGCCGCGGCCCCCGGTCCGCCGTTCCCGCCGCCCCTTGGAAACCGGCTCCCGGCCCCCCACGCGCCCGCCCTTCACCCACCCACCCTCGCCGCTTTCCACCCCTCCCACAGCCCCGGCGGCGAGGTACACATACTTGAGCCTTAGAAGCAGAAGCAACAGCACTCAGCAGGTAACGGTAAACCCGAGACCTGTCCCTGCGGGACAGGTCCACTAACCGAGGAGGGGGGAAAATTAACGTCGCGCTGGGGGGGAAATTTGGCGTCGTCTTGACACGTGGACCTCCGGGCCATCCTCGTGGAGTCCTTGGGCGGCCAGCCTTACCCAGCCGGCCGCCCCTTTTTTCCCTCGGCTTTTCCCCGATGCATCAGCGTCACCTGCCCGCCAGGAGCGGCCGGTTCTTGCCCACCGGCCCCTGCCGCGGCGGGCGGGGAGCGAGGGGCGGAGACGGCGGGTGTCAAGAATTCCCCCGGAAAGTGATGCCACTCGCCGAAAGTCTGCCGCCGTTTTGCCAGCCTCTTGACACGGACCGCGGCCGCTGAGCCGGCCGGCCGCTGAGCCCGCCGCGCCACGGCGCCGGCCGGTGGCGGGCCCTCGGCGCCTGGCGCGAGCCTCGACGCTCGGCCCCTCTCTCTGGCGCGCCCCCTCTCCGAGGCACGACCCTTCCCTCCAGGCGCGCCCCACCTCCGACTCGCCCAGTGGCAGCGGCCGGCCGCACCATTCCCACCTGCTCCTGCCGCCTGCGACCTGCCACCTGCTCCTGCCGCCTGCCGCCTGCCGCCGTGCGGCGCGTGCCTGATGAATGCTCGCCAATGCGCGGACGGATGGCTGCTCCGATGCTTTACTGCGGCATGCGGCACGACCCGGAGGCTGGACGGTGTAGCAGGTTTGTACGTATTCTCCACACGGAAGCAGCGTTTGCGCCAGCAACGACGCAAGGAGACCGGGGGCATGAGACTCGCCCTTCCGGATCGCGGCAGGGGTTTCGCCGCCTTGGCCTGGCTTGCTCGACTCGCTCGACTCGCTCGGCTCGCTCGACTCGACGCGCTCCGACCCGGTGACCGGCGCGCCATCGCTCAACGCGGTCACCTCCTACCTGTACGACCCCTGGAACCGCCAGACTGACGTGACCGACGTGAACGGCATGCGCACCCACACGACGTTCGATGCGCTGAACCGCGTCCTCTCCGTCACCCAGGGCTACGGCTCGGCGCAGCCGCTGACCACGACGTACAACTACAACGCGCTGGGTGACCTGACCTGCGTGCAGCTGCCGGCCGGCAACGCCATCGCGTACGCCTTTGACTTCGCCGGCCGCCTGACCTCGATGGCGCGCCAGGCCGGCTGCGCCGCGGCCCAGCCCCTCGAACAGACCGTGTACACGCTCGACGCCGCCGGCCACCGGGTCCTGGAGCAGCGCCAGCGCCTCGATGCCGGGCGTCACCCCACGCCGTCATGCCGCTGAATCCCGGGAAAGCTGCCAGTCTAATTCCCGCTTGGTCAGGAGCGCGTGATGATCCGCAAACTGTCGGCTCTATCTGGCCCTCGGCGAAGAGCCCGCGGTCCCGCAGGGCGGTTGAGGCGGTTCTCGGCGGGGCTTCGGGTTTGGGAGGGAGGTGCTGTGTTTCAGTCGTAAGTTTCGCCTGCCCTCATCGGACCGCCGATCTTGCCTGGTAGTCCATTCGTGTCCGAGCAGATCGGCCAAGACATGACGTGCCCATCGGGGCCAGTCACGACGACACAATACTGGCCTCCTGCGTATGCATCACTAAGCAGCAAGGACTTACCGGCCGCGAGCACGACGGCCTTGACCCCATTGCCGTCAGCGTGCGCCGCGGCGAAATGACACTGGTCCGGCCCATGCGCGTCGCATCGCAAAGTGATTCCATCCGCGCTTTCAGACTTGCGGCTCGCTGTTACGTCGTTGCTTGTTGAGCTCAGGTCTCCATCGGCTCGCGCAACCTCGCACCAAATGTCGGAAAACCTCTCGCACCGCCGCCCAACTGCTCTCGTACAGATGAAGCCGTCACCCATCGCCTTCGTCGGGTAAAATTCACTCGTATGCCACTTGATGGCTCTCTGATAACCGTTGGCCTTACAGTAGGCATCAGCTGCAGGTTGACCGCACGCCGTGGCCGCGCTCTCGCAGCGGTCGAGCGCCATCCCGCCGCCGGTTGTTGGATGGTGGAATCTCCGCTCACGCGCTGGTCCTTGCCGTTGACCTGAAGCCGCATCTCCCGTACTGCTCGTCGCTGATCGCAAGGCGCTTCCCACTGCTTGGCGATCACCGCCACTTCTCGCTGCACGGCTCCAGTTATTGATTGAGGCGCTCAGCGCGATCATGAAAATAAGCGCGACAACTGCACAACCGAGCCAGCCGGCGACTGGGAATATGGAGGACTTCTTCGCGCCGACTCTCCTCACATTGAGCTCGGGTATTTGCGGAGCGTTCTCCTTGACGAGCCATTTGAAAAGCTCTTCCAGGTTCCGATCAGATAGCAGCTGTGGTCCATCCGGCTCCACCGTTAAGTCCCACTTCTCACCATGCCAATCGTTCGCCGATCCCTCCCAGTTTTCCGGCATCGTCCGGGGATCGTTGCCCTTGTTGCCACTGAGGTGAACCTCCGCAGCACGCTCGGAATAACACTCAATTGCAAACCAGTTGTATTGTGGACGCCAGCGATCTGGAATTCGCTCGAACACGCGAAACCCGTAGCCAATGCCGGCGGGCCCCAGCTCGACATGACGCCCGAGCCGTTGATTCACCTGATCCATCCAGTACTGCACCCGCGACCCGAGATGGCTGGCGATCCACTCCTGCCCCGCCTTGTCCCTGGCAGCCTTGACAACACTTTCCTGCTCGCTTCGGGCTTGCTTCGCCCTCTCGTCATTCTGATGCTGCGTTATCCAGTCCATAGGGTGCCGTGCCAGGCATTAATTAGCGCAATGTATGGCCGTCGAGCGGACAGTGGGCGTGGCCAGAAGCGCAGCTCTTGCAGATGAAGTGGCCTTGCGAGCAAGTCTTACCGCCGCCGAGATCTTTCTTCTTGCCACAAGCGTCACAAATTCGCTCTGCCATCTTGCCCTCCCTTTATGTCGCAGGTCGCGATGCATGAACAAAATAGCCCTGATCTGGGGGCCGGACTTCTCAGTTACTCCGTGGATCACCGGGCTTTCCACAGCGTCTTCGCATCGTACTAAAATTGGTACAATCTGGCCCAGCGCGCTGATCTTGGAAGATCTCCACCTCGACACAGCCGCAGCTCCACCGTGTGATTTCTGCATGCGTAGGGCAGCCGTGGTTACACCTACAGCGCTCTTGCTTTCGGCTTACGATGTGGGCCATGGCGCCCTCCATTCAAGCATGATCACAGCCGCTCAGACCAGCAGTCTTGTCCAAATTAACTACCCAAGCATAGAACATGGTCAACACTCGCCAGCACACGGGTTCTAATGTCAAAGCTCCTCTGAAGGTCGTTACTACACTGACAGAACTGTGGACACGCATGCATCATGAATCATTTACGTAACTATCGCTGATTTACAGGGCCGTTGTCAATGGTGTGACGAGAGACGAGATCTTTCCGGGAGGCATCCGATCTAAAGAAGCAACCCCGCCGAGAGGCGAGGATCACCGGCTTCCGCCCTACTTTCGCCATTGCCAACGCCGTGAGTTTGCACAACTTATTCACGACATGACAGCCGAGCGCCCATCAACGCCTCGGCAGACGAGGCCGTCCGGCACTACCGGGACTCCCTGATCCGGGCCCTCGGCCCGGAGATCCTCGCAGCCCTCAACGACGGCGACGTCACCGAGGTCTACGTCAACCCCTCCAGCCGGGTGCATCTAAACACCCGTTCCCCGGGGCCGAATCCCAACCCCAACCATCCTCCCCCCTGAGAAGGTCACCCGCTTCCTCAACCACGTAGCTCCAAGATCCCCAGCGTCCTCAACGCCTCCCACCCGCTCCTCCAGGCCGAGCTGCCCATCTGCAATCTCTGCTGCGCTCTCTCCCGCTCGCACTGGCGCTGATGGCCGGCGGGGCGACGGCGGCGGAGGCCGGCACGGGCGGCGCGAATCTCCCCTGGAATCAGCCTCTCCGGCCAAGCTTCACGGTGTAGACCGGCTGGCAGACCTTCTCGGCCGCGTAGGGATCGAGGAGCGGGACCTGACCGAGCGCGAACTGGCGACCCTGGAGCGGGTCTCGATCCGCACCCTCCAGGACTGGCGCCGCGGCGAGGGGCCGACCTACCGGAAGCTGGGGCCGGCGAAGCGGGCGCCTGTGCGCTATCCGGTGGCCTGGTATCGCGACTGGCGGGAGCGGACCAGGAGCACCGGGCCGGTCCTCGGTCAGGTCAGCTGAAGTGCACCCAAAGTGTACCGGAGGCTGTAATGTCTGGAACGATGCGCGCTAACTGCTTGATTCTATGGTCGGGACGCCGGGATTTGAACCCGGGACCCCCTGAACCCCATTCAGGTACGCTACCAGACTGCGCCACGTCCCGACCGAACCGGCTAGCGCGGGGACCTTGCGTCCAGAAAGGCCAGGATCTCGCGGGCTTCTTGGAGAGCCTTGAGGATCCCCTCGCGCAGGGTTTCTATCCGCTTGGCCGCTTCGGTGTCAAGCGCTTGACCAGGTTGCGGCAGGGCGGCCGGGGCCGGCGGATCAGGCACCGCGGACCGGGTCCGGAGCGCCGCGGCTCCCCCGGGCTCGGGCACGGCCTTGGTCGGAACTGCCGGGGCCGCCGCGGCGCGGACCACCGGCGGCGGCGCCAGGGGAAAGAGCAGCGGCGCCTCGGGGGATTGAGCTGGCGGTTGGTCTGCGTCCCCTCGTGTCTTGGCCGCTCCGGCGGCGGGCGCGCCGAGGCCGGGCTTGGTCGCGGAGGACTCGGCAGCTGGAGCCGCCATCCCGGCCGGATTGTCGGCAACCTCGGTGAGGCCGGCGCCAGGGGCTCCGGCGGCGGACGCGCCGAGGCCGGGCTTGGTCGTGGAGGACTCGGCGGATGGGACCGCCATCCTGGCCGGATGGTCGGCAGCCTCGGGGAGGCCGGCGACGCCGGCGACGCCGGCGAGGTCGGCGCCAGGGGCTCCGTCGGCACGACCGGGGTCAGCGAGGCTATCGGGGCCAGCGGCGCCGGCGGCGCCACGGGGGCCGGCCGAGGGAGGAGTCCCTGCCTCTGGCCTCCGCGGCGGCGGGGCGCCTGGCTGGATGCGCGAAGACGAAGCGAAGGAGGAGAGGCCGGATCCCGCGGCCGGCGCTGCCGGCGGCTGCGCCGGCGACGGAATGAGGGCTGAGGCCGGCTCCTGGACGGCGCGGACCGGCCTGGGCGCGGCGGCGGCGGGGCCGAGCGGCGGGCGCGGGCCGGATGCGTCCTCCAGGCTGGACGGAGGCGGCGGATCTGGCGGAGGCGAGGAGGCCCCTCGCTGCCTCGATCTCGGCGGAGCTTCCACGTCCGCGGCCGGCGGCAGGGCATCGAGGCCCCGCGACGGCTCCGGGCCCGCACCGCCGGCATGCGGTGCGCCTGGCGCCGCGGCCACGTTCGCCTGCATGGCGGGCCGCGCGCCGGGCGCCGAGGCTGCCTCGCCGGTCCGGGTTGCCGCGGCCGGCAGGCCGGCCAGCGATGGCGAGGCTGCCGGCGGTGCGGCGGCTGGCGGCGGCTCGGCAGTGGGTGGCTGGCCGGGGGCGAAGGGCGCCGGGGGCGCGGCGGCGGTG
>JASLEW010000719.1 GCA_030150965.1 Thermoanaerobaculia bacterium
CGCCGGCGGCGGCGGCCGGCGCGGCGGCGGCACCGCCGGCCAGCTCGGCCAGGCGCTCGACCGTGGGCTGGCGGAAGAACGCCAGCGCCGGCACCTCCAGCCCCAGGCGCTCGCGCAGCCGCGACAGCAGCTGCGCCACCAGCAGCGAATGGCCGCCCAGCTGAAAGAAGTTGTCGAGCGCGCCGACCCGCTCCACCTCCAGCAGCTCGCTCCACAGCGCGGCGATCGCGCTCTCGGCGGCGTTGCGCGGCGCCACGTACTCCTGGCGGCGCGCCGCGCGCTTGCCCTGGCCGGCGCCGGCGGCCGGCGCCATGTCACACGTTTGCGTCATTTTTTTTCACTCCGCCCGGCGGCCGTCAAGCTTAATAATAGGAAGGGGGGGAATGCACGCTCGATCCATAGATATTGTGAGATATTATGGATACTGCGAAGCACCGGCCTTCCTGTTGTGCTAACCCGCGGGTGATCTTATACTCCGTCTTGTGAATCTACAAATAGCGCTGGTTAATATGCCGTTCGGCGCGGTCGATATCCCGTCGATCGCCCTCGCCCAGCTCGACGCCGTGGTCGCCGGCCAGCTCGGCGGCACGGTGGCCAGCCGCGTGTTGCATCTCAATTTGGATTTCGTGCCGCTGCTCGGCCTCGACCTGTGCAACGTCGTCGCCGGCGCGGTGGAGGCGAACACCGCCGGGCTCGGCGATTGGATCTTCAAGCGCGCGGCATTTCCCGAGATGGCCGACGATCCCGAGGATTATCTGCTGCGCCACTTCTCCGCCAACCGCGCCTATCTCGACCGCTTCCGCCGCGAGCTGGTCGGCAGGCGCGAGCAGCTCGGCGGCTTCCTCGACGAGTTGATCGAGCGCTACGCCCTGGCCGAGGCGGACCTGGTCGGCTTCACCTCGATGTTCTCGCAGAACCTGGCGTCGTTCGCGCTGGCGCGCCGGCTCAAGCAGCGCAATCCGCGGCTGCTGACGGTGATCGGCGGCGCCAACTGCGAGGCGCCGATGGGGGCGGTGATCGCCCGCCGCGTGGAATGGATCGATTTCGTGTTTTCGGGACCGGCGCTGCGCAGCTTCCCGCGCTTCCTCGAGCTGCTCGCCGCCGGCCGGCGCGAGGAGTGCCACGAGCTGCGCGGCGTGCTCTCGCGCGCCAAGCTGGAACGGCTGGCGGCGACGGGCGCGGCGGGCGCCGGCGGCGCGGTGCGCGAGATCGGCGAGGAGCTCGACATCGACACCCCGGTGCCGCTCGACTACGACGGCTACCTGGAGGAGCTCGACGACAAGCTCCCGGGGCTGCCGATCGAGCCCAAGATCCCGTTCGAGACCTCGCGCGGCTGCTGGTGGGGCGAGCGCTCGCACTGCACGTTCTGCGGCCTCAACGGCGCCACCATGAGCTACCGCGCGATGGGCGCCGGCCACGCCCTCGGCGTGCTGCACGGCCTGTTCGACCGCTACGCCGGGCGCGCCGCCGAGTTCCGCTCGGTCGACAACATCCTGCCGCGCGAGTACCTGACCGAGGTGCTGCCGCACCTGCGCCCGCCCGAGCACGTGAGCCTGTTCTACGAGATCAAGGCGGACCTCAAGGAGCGCGAGGTGGCGGTCCTGGCGCAGGCGCGGGTGACCCGCATCCAGCCGGGGATCGAGGCCCTCGCCAGCTCGACCCTGAAGTTGATGCGCAAGGGCACCACCTCGTTCCAGAACCTGCGGTTCCTCAAGCACTGCCTGCGCTACGGCATCGACCCGGTGTGGAACCTCCTGGTCGGCTTCCCCAACGAGCCCGAGGAGGTCTACGAGAAGTACTGCCGCGACCTGCCGCTGCTGGTGCACCTGCCGCCGCCGAGCGGCGCCTTCCCGGTGCGCTTCGACCGCTTCAGCCCCTACCATGCCATGGCCCGCGAGCACGGCCTGCCGCTCAGGCCGTGCGACTTCTACGGCATGATCTATCCTTTCGCGCGCGCCGACCTCGACGAGCTGGCCTACTTCTTCGTCGACGAGCGGCCGGACGCCCCCTACGCGATGAGCACCGCGCGCTGGCTCGGCCGGCTGCGCGAGGGCGTGGAGCGCTGGCACACCCGGTGGTTCCAGCGCGACGGCGGCGCCCGGCCGGAGCTGGCGCTGCGGCGGCGCGGCGGCCGGCAGGTGGTGGTCGACTCGCGCTCCGGGCGCACCCTCGAGCACGAGCTCGACCCGCTCGGCATGGCGCTGCTCGCCGGCCTGGAGCGCCAGCAGCGCGCCGATCAGCTGGCGGCGCGCTTTGCCGCCCAGCCGCAGGGCGGCGCGGAGGGCACGGACGGCGCGCTCACGCCGGCAGCCGGCGGCGCGGCCGGCGCCGGCCCGGCGAGCCCGGAGGACGTGGAGCGGGCGCTCGCCGCGCTCCGCGAGCACGGCCTGGTGTTCGAGGAGGGCGGCCTGCTGATGAGCCTGGTCCTCACGCCGGAGGCGTGGGGCCCTCCGGCCTGGGCGGCACTGCCGACAGCAGCACCCGGTCCCAGAGCGGCTCCACCGGGCTGACCGTGGCGAGCAGCGCCAGCCCGATGCCGGTGGCGCCGGTCAGGAAGCCGGAGTCCGGCAGCCATGCGAGCTCGGGGTTGGGGCCGGTGACGTCGCCCTTCGGACGCCAGGCGAGCCAGCCGGCCGTCCCCTCGCCGGGCTTGCGCATCGCCATCAGCTCCGCCAGCCAGGCGCGCGCCGCCGCGGTGAACCGCGGGTCGCCGGTGGCGTTGGCGAAGCGGTTGTAGAGGTGGAGCAGGCCGGCGGCGCCGTGGCAGAGGCCGCCGTCGACGACGCCGCTGGCGTCGCGCGGCCGGGCGGCGGCGGCATGGGCGACGGCGAGGGCCTGGCGCTCCCACTCGGCGTTGCCGGTGGCGCGGGCGGCACGCAGCAGCGTGATAGCCACGCCCGGATCGCCGTAGCACCAGGCGACGCGCGCCGGCACCGGCGCCGCGCTGTCCGACACCGTGTAGGAGAAGCAGGACTCCGCCTCCGCGCCCATGGACTGGCGCAGCAGCCAGCTCACGGCCCCGTCCAGCAGCTCGCGGGTCTCGCCGGGCACCAGGCCGGTGGCCACCATCTCCCCCAGGATGCCGACCATCCCGGGGACCCCGTGGGCGACGCCCAGGTTGTAGTTGCCGTTCGGGTGCAGGTTGCGCTCGGTCTCCAGCATCCGCTCCGGCGGGGTGCGCCAGGTGATGCCGCCGTCGCCGCGCCGTTCGGCCAGCTCGCCCAGCCGGGCGACGATCCTCGCCGCGGCCTCCGTCGCACCGGAGCGCGGCGCGCGCTCGACCGCCCAGACCCCGTGGCCGACCAGGCCGCCGATGAGATCGATCTCGTCCAGCCAGGGGGTGTGCTCCAGGTAGCCGGCGAGCGCCGCCGCCACCTCGGCGCCGGGGTCCTCCTCGCCGGGCTCCGGCGCCTCCAGGAGCCGGCCGGTGAGGTGCTCCAGCACCCAGGCGACGCCGCCGAACCCGCCGTAGAGGCTGGGGCCGACCAGCGCGTCGCCAGTGACCGCGATCGCGGCCTCCAGGTGCGCCAGCGCCCGGTCGTCGTGGCCGCGGTCGGGGTGCAGCCGGTCCATATAGTGGAAGAACAGGGCCCTGCCGGCCGGCCCGTCGGCCAGCGCGCTCGGCCGCCGCGCCGAGGCGTCGGGGAGCTCCCCGGCGGCGCCC
>JASLEW010000727.1 GCA_030150965.1 Thermoanaerobaculia bacterium
TGGCGCCGCCGGCGCCACCGGGCTGTCGCTCGCCGTCTCGGCGGTGCTCATCGTCACCTATGCCTGCGGCCTGCTCTTCTCCCTGCGCACCCACCGCCGCCTGTTCCTGGGCGCCGGCTGCCGCGCCTCGGAGGCGGCGCCGGAGCCCGCCGCCTTCGTCCCCTGGAGCCTCGGGCGCTCCTGGGGGGTGCTGGCCGCCGCCACCGTCCTCACCGCCTGGGTGAGCGAGAAGCTGGTCGAGGTGGTCGAGCCGGCGGCGCGGGCGCTGGGCATGACCGAGCTGTTCGTGGGCGTGGTGGTGCTCGCCATCGCCGGCAATGCCGCCGAGCACGCCACCGCCGTCCAGGTGGCCCGTCACGACCGCGCCGACCTGGCGCTCGGCATCGCGGTCGGCAGCAGCGTGCAGGTGGCCCTCCTCGTGGCCCCCCTGCTCGTCCTGCTGTCGCACCTCGTCGGGCCGCGGCCGATGGACCTGGCCTTCCGCCCGGCCGAGGTGCTGGCGGTGGCGGCGGCGGTGCTCATCGCCAGCCAGGTGGCGGGCGACGGCGAGTCCAACTGGCTGGAGGGAGTCCAGCTGCTGGCGGTCTACGCCGTGCTCGCCGCCCTCTTCTTCTTCCTGCCCGGGTAGGAGGGGCCTTGCGCCCCGGCCCCCGCCGTGCACAATGGCGGCGTGCGGGCCGCGGACCAGGGCAGCGGGGAGGGCCGGGCGCTCGGGCCGCGGCTCGATCTGCTGGCCGCCGCCGCCCTGTTCTCGACCGGCGGCGCCGCCATCAAGGCGGTGCATTTCGGCGGCTGGCCGGTGGCCTGCGCCCGCTCCAGCATCGCCGCCTTCACCCTCCTCGTGCTGGTGCCGCGGGTCCGCCGCCGCCCTACCTGGGCGATGCTGGGAGTGGCCTGCTTCTACGCCGTGACCATGGTGCTGTTCGTCCTGGCGAACAAGCTCACCACCGCCGCCAGCACCATCTATCTCCAGGCCACCGCGCCGCTCTTCGTCCTGCTTCTCGGCCCCTGGCTGCTGCGCGAGCGCAGCCGGCGCGGCGACCTGGTGTCGATGGCCGCCATCGCCGTCGGCCTCGTCCTCCTGGTGACCGGCCTGCCGGCCCCCTCCGCCACCGCGCCCGAGCCGTTGCGCGGCAACCTCCTGGCCGCCGTGACCGGCCTCACCTGGGCGCTCACCATCCTCGGCATGCGCGGCCTGGGCCGCGCCGCGGCGCCGGTCCCGCCCGGAGCCGCGGGCGGCGGCGCCGGGCCGGCGACCCGCCAGGCCGAGGCCATCGTCGCCGCGTTCTGGGGGAACGTCCTGGCCGCGGCCGCGGCGCTCCCCTGGACCGTGCGCAGCCTGCCGCTGCCCCAGAGCCGCCCCACCGACTGGCTGATCGTGGCGTTCCTCGGCGTCTGCCAGATCGCCCTCGCCTACATCCTGCTGACCCGCGGCATCGGCCGCGTGCCGGCCCTCGAAGCCTCGCTGCTCCTCATGCTCGAGCCGGTGCTCAGCCCGCTCTGGGCCTGGATGATCCACGGCGAGCGTCCCGGCGCCCGCGTGCTGGCCGGCGGCGCGCTCATCCTGGCCGCCACGCTGCTCAACAGCTGGTCCGGCAGCCGCCGGCCCGCCGCGGCCGACGGGCCGGGCAGCGCGCCGGAGCCGCTCCCGCGGGCCTGACCTCCCGGACGGTCTCCCCCGCGGGCGTATACTGATTCTCGCGCGCCGCCGCTCGCCGCGCGCCGCCGCTTCGTGGCCAGGAGAACCCCATGCCCGCACTGAACGCCCGCCTCGACACCCCGCTCGTGCGCGACCACGGCGCCCTGCGTCCCGCCACCTGGGACGAGGCGCTGGACCGCGCCGCCCGCGGCTTCCGCGCCGCGGTTGCGGCGCAGGGGCCGCAGACGTTCGGGATGTTCAGCTGCTCGAAGACCACCAACGAGATGAACTACCTGGCGCAGAAGTTCGCCCGGGCGGTGGTCGGCAGCAACAACATCGACAGCTGCAACCGGACCTGACACGCTCCCAGCGTCGCCGGTCTGGCGGCGGTCTTCGGAGCGGGCGGCGGCACCACCTCCTACCAGGAGGTCGAGGAGACGGACCTGGTCCTCCTCTGGGGCAGCAATGCCCGGGAGACGCATCCGATCTTCTTCCATCATGTGCTCAAGGGCATTCACCACGGCGCCCGCATGTACGTGGTGGACCCGCGGCGCACCTCCTCGGCCGATTGGGGAGTGCGGCATCTGCCGCTCGCGGTGGGCAGCGACATCGCGCTGGCCAACACGGTGGCGCGGGAGATCCTCGCCTGCGGCCTGGAGAACCGGAGCTTCGTCGAGCACGCGACCAGCGGCTTCGCGGAGTTCCGCGCCAACGTCGAGCCCTGGACCCTGGCGCGCGGCGCCGAGGTCACCGGCGTGCCGGCCGCGCTGATCCGCGAGATGGCGCACGCCTACGCCCGGGCCGACCGCGCCGTCCTCTGCTGGACGCTCGGCATCACCGAGCACCACAACGCGGTGGACAACGTGCGGGCGCTGATCAACCTCGCCCTGCTGACCGGCCACGTCGGGCGCTACGGCTCCGGCGTCAACCCGCTGCGCGGCCAGAACAACGTGCAGGGGGGCGGCGACATGGGCGCCCTGCCCGACCGCCTGACCGGCTTCCAGCACGTGGAGAACGACGCCCTGCGGGCGAAGTTCGAGCGCGCCTGGGGGGTGACGATCCCGGCGAGGAGCGGCCGGCATCTCTCCGGCATGTTCGAGGCGATGGAGCACGGCGAGATGACCGCGCTCTACGTGATCGGCGAGAACCCGGCGCGCTCCGAGGCCGACCAGCACCGCGTCGTGCGCCTGCTGCGCGGGCTCGACATCCTGGTGGTGCAGGACATGATCTTCACCCAGACCGCCGAGCTGGCCGACGTGGTGCTGCCCGCCGCCGCCGGCTGGTGCGAATCGGACGGCACGGTGACCAACAGCGAGCGCCGCGTGCAGCGGGTGCGCCGCGCCCTGCCGCCGCCCCCCGGGGTGCGCGACGACCTCGAGATCCTCTGCGACCTCGCCCGCCGCATGGGCCGCGACCTGGGCATGCCCAGCGCCGAGGAGCTGTGGAACGAGCTGCGCACCCTGAGCCCGGCCCATGCCGGCATGTCCTACGCCCGCCTGGAGGCGCTGGGCGGCATCCAGTGGCCGTGCTACGACGAGTCCCATCCCGGGGAGCTGTACCTCCACGGGCGGCTGTGGGAGCGGCCGGTGGTGGGGCCGCGGGCGCCGTTCGCCTGCGTGCAGGACGAGCCGCCGGTCGAGGCGCTGAGCCCCGAGTTCCCGCTGCGCCTGACCACCGGCCGGCGGCTGGAGTCCTACAACACCGGCGTGCAGACCGGCGGCTACTCCTCGCCCCTGCGGCGCCGCGAGGCGCTCGACATCGCGCCGCCGGATGCGCGGCGCCTGGGGATCGGCGACGGCGACCTGGTGCGCATCGTGTCGCGGCGCGGCGCGGTGCAGGCCCCGGCGCGCCTCGATCCCGGCCTGCTGCCGGGGCTGGTCTTCCTGACCCTCCACTTCCCCGAGCAGGTGGCGACCAACGAGCTGACGGTGGACGCGGTGGACCCGAAGTCCGGGGTGTCGGAGTTCAAGGCCGCCGCGGTGCGGGTGGAGAAGGTCGATCCGGTTCCCATGGCCGCGCGGGCGGCGGCGGCCGAGCCGGCCGAGGTGGTGGCCATGGAGGCGGCGCCGTCTTCCCGGCCCTGACGCCCCCGGCCGCGGGTTGCCAGGTGTAGAATCGCAATCCGATGGATCTCCATTTCACGTCGGACGAGGCGACCGCGGCCGAGCGGGACGCGATCGACGGCTGCCTCGCCGGCCTGCCGCCGGCGCCTCCCGGCGGCAGGCGCCAGTACCTCCTGCCGGTGCTGCACGCCATCCAGGGGCGGGTCGGCTGGATCAGCGCCGGCGCCCTCAACCACGCCTGCCGCCAGCTCGACGTAGCGCCGGCCGAGGCGTTCGGCGTGGCCGACTTCTACGCCCTGTTCCAGACGCGCCCCGCGCCGCCGGTGACGGTGCACGTCTGCGACGACATCGGCTGCCGCTTCCACCCGGCCCGGCCGTCCGGCCCCGCCGCCTCGGCCGGCCGCCACGGTGCGCTTGGCGCCAACGGCGCCAACCGCGCCAACGCTGCCGGCGCCGATGGTGCTGATAGCCCCGAGGGCTCCGGTGGCTCCAATGCCGCCGCCAAGTCCAACGGCTCCGACGCTTCAGCGGGCGCCCACGGTTCCGCGGACATCCCCGCCTCCGAGAGCTCCGAGAGCTCCGAGAGTCCCGAGAGCTCCGAGAGTGCGGTGGGGCGGATCTGCCGGGAGCTGGAGGCGGCCCTCGGGCCGCCCGGCCACGGCGACGCCGCCGGCGTCACCTGGGCCCACAGCCCCTGTCTCGGGCTCTGCGAGCTCGCTCCGGCCGCCCTGATCGTCGCCGCCGGCGAGGCGCCGCGCGAGGTGTCGCTGGCGCCCGCCACCGGCGAGGGGCTGCTGGCCGTGGCCCGCGGCGGGCCGCCGCCGGCGCCCGACCTCGCCCGTTCGGTGCCGCAGCAGGGCGAGCCCGGGCTGCGCCTGCTCGCCCGCATCGGCCGGGTCGATCCCGAGAGCCTCGACGACTACCGCGCGACCGGCGGCTACCTGGCGCTGCGCCGCGCTCTCGAGATGGGGCCCGAGCGGGTGGTGCGCGAGGTGATCGACGCCAGGCTGGTGGGCCGCGGCGGCGCCGCCTTCCCGACCGGCCAGAAGTGGCAGGGGGTGCGCTCGGCGCCGCTGCCGCGCTACCTGGTGTGCAACGCCGACGAGTCCGAGCCCGGGACCTTCAAGGACCGCGTGCTGATGGAGGGCGATCCGTTCGCCCTCGTCGAGGCGATGACCATCGCCGGCTACGCCACCGGCTGCGAGCGGGGGTTCCTCTACATCCGCGGCGAGTACCCGCTGGCCACCGAGCGCCTGGCGCACGCCATCCGGGTCTGCCGCGATCGCGGCTTGCTGGGCGGCGACGTGCTGGGCCACGGCCTGCGCTTCGACATCGAGCTGCGGCGCGGCGCCGGCGCCTACATCTGCGGCGAGGAGATGGCGCTGCTCAACTCGCTCGAGGGGCGGCGCGGCGAGCCGCGCAACAAGCCGCCGTTCCCCACCCAGGTCGGCCTGTTCGGCAAGCCGACGGTGATCAACAACGTCGAGACGCTGGTCAACGTGCCGCTCATCGTGCTCGGCGGCGGCAGGGCCTATGCCGCCATGGGCACCGAGCGCTCGACCGGCCCCAAGCTGTTCTGCGTCTGCGGCCACGTCGAGCGGCCCGGGGTCTACGAGGTGCCCTTCGGCACCACCCTGCGCGAGCTGCTGGTGCTCGCCCGGGCCGCCGGCCTCGCTCCGCACGGCGCGGACGGCGCGCGCCGCGCGCAGCCTGCGCACCCTCCGCACCCTGCAATCACCGCGGAGCCGGCCCACGGCAGCGCCAGTGCCGCCGGTACCGCCGGTGCGGCCGACACCGCCGCCGGACCCAACGGCAGCCGTCCGCGCCGCCTCCAGGCGGTGCTCCTGGGCGGCGCGGCCGGCGCCTTCGTGACCCCGGACGAGCTCGACGTGCCGCTCACCTTCGAGGGCACCCGCGCCGCCGGCGTCACCCTGGGCTCCGGCGTGGTGATGCCGTTCGACGACACCGTCGACCTGCGCCAGGTGCTGCGGCGCATCGCCCAGTTCTTCCGCGACGAGTCCTGCGGCCAGTGCGTGCCCTGCCGCGTCGGCGCGGTGCGCCAGGAGGAGGTGCTGCACCGCCTGGCGGCGGACCGGCCCCTGGGGTCGGTCGGCGGCGAGCTGCGCCTGCTCCGGGAGCTGGGCCAGGTGATGCGCGATGCCTCGATCTGCGGCCTGGGTCAGACCGCGTCGAGCGCCGTCGAGTCGGCGCTGGCCAAGTTCCCCATCTTTCAGGAGACGCGATGAGCGCCGACGCACCCGAAGCCCGGATCCCCGTGCCGCGCGGCCCGGTGCCCACGATTCCGCCGCCGCGCCCGCGGGCGCGGGTCGAGCTGACGATCGACGGCCGCCAGGTGACGGTGACCGAGGGGGCGACGCTGCTCGACGCCGCGCGCCAGCTCGGCATCGAGACGCCGACCCTGTGCTTCCTCGACAACCTCACGCCGGTCAACGTCTGCCGTGTCTGCGTGGTCGAGGTCGAGGGCTCGCGCGTGCTGGTCCCGGCCTGCTCGCGCCGCGCCGAGCCCGGCATGGTGGTCGCGACCGATTCGGAGCGCGTGCGCCTCAGCCGCCGGCTGGTGCTGGAGCTGCTCGCCTCGTCGGTGGACGTCTCCACGGCGCCGCAGCTCCAGTCCTACCTCGCCGCCTACGGCGCGGAGCCGGAGCGCTTCGGCCCCCGGGCCGAGCCGGCCGCGGCCGGCGAGCGCGACGCCGCCCGCCCCGGCCATCATCACCCGCCCACGGCGGAGGCCGCCGCCGCCACCGTCGCCCAGCCGGTCAAGGTGGACAACGACCTCTACGTGCGCGACTACGCCAAGTGCATCCTCTGCTACAAGTGCGTGGAGGCCTGCGGCACCGACGCCCAGAACACCTTCGCCATCGCCCTCGCCGGCCGCGGCTTCGACGCCCGCATCTCGACCGAGTACGACGTGCCGCTGCCGGACTCGGCCTGCGTCTACTGCGGCAACTGCATCGGCGTCTGCCCGACCGGCGCCCTGATGTTCAAGAGCGAGCACGACCTGCGCAAGGCCGGCGCCTGGGACGAGGGCCGCCAGAGCGCCACCGACACCATCTGCCCCTACTGCGGCGTCGGCTGCACCCTCACCGTGCACGTCCAGGACGAGCGCATCGTCAAGGTCACCTCGCCGATCGACAACGGCGTGACCCACGGCCACCTCTGCATCAAGGGCCGCTTCGGCTGGGAGTACGTCAACCAGGGCAAGTGAGCCGCGCCGCAGTCCGGCTCCGTACTCCGCCGTTTTCCGCCCAGCCACGGCCGTTCTTCAATCCTTGCAGGGGCGAGGCTATGGTGAGAACCTCGCCTCGCTCACCTTGCTCCAACGGGTGGTTTCCAGCGCGTCCCACGGCAAGAGAAGGGAAATGGTGAATTGGGGCGAGGCGGCTCACGGCGGGCCATCCACGGGAGCGATCGCGGTGTCGGCTGCCGCCAACCGGAGGCGCGCCACGACGCTGTCCGGGCCCAGGACCGCGCGGTGGCGGCTGACCGGGAGCAGCGCGCGCAGCAGGTCGAGATCGACCGACGCGGTGCCGAGCTCGAGAACCTCCCGCGCCGGCGCGGCGGGGGAGGGCCGGCGAAGCGCCGGCGAGCGCAGGCCGCGGGCCTCCCAGTACCGCAGGCATTCCTCGTCCACCGCCGCGAGCAGCAACTCGATCTTGTCGCCGACCAGGTCCCACAGCTCGATCGCCCGTCCAAGCGCCCCCTGCATCACCCCCATCGCGTCTCCGGCCGGGACGCGGTGCGTCCACAGCACCCGGCGCAGGTCCGGGCGGAGGAGGTCCACCAGGGAGTCGAGGTCGAGATCCGTGCCTGCCACGGCCGGACCTCAGCTCGGCCGGGCTCGCCGCGGCCGCCTCTGGCGGCGGAGCGTCGCGGCGGCATCGGTCAGGGCGTCCGCCGTCACCGCTCCGCTCGCGACCGCTGACAGGACGGTTCTGAGGACCGAAAGGGTCTCGCGCGGCAGGTCGGCGCCGTGCTGCCGTAGCTGCGTGCTCAGCTCCCCCGCCAGCTCCTCCAACTCGGCACGGCGGCCGTGCCGCACCAGCACCTGCGCTAGGTCGAGGCTCACCAGCACAGAGTCATAGATGCTGTGCGCGGCGAGGCAGGCTGAGCGCGTCAGCTGGAGCAGCCGGATCGCGTCGTCGGGCTGACTCTCGGCCAGGAGCCGTCCGGCCAGCCAATCACAGCGCAGGCGCGTCCAGGCGTCGTCGAACGATGCACGCAGGTCTTCGTCTTCCTCGAAACGGCGGGCGGCTTCGGTCATCTCGCCCAGTTCCACCAAGCAGAGGATTTGATTGTGCCGGGCGCACCAATAGAGCCGCCGATCCGCGTCACGGCCCAGGTGCCGCAATGCCCTCTGCTGCGCCGCCAGGGCCTCCCGGTACCTGCCGGCTTGATAGTGGACATAGCCCAGCTGGATGTTGCACTTGGCGGCCAGCTCGACCTCGGCGAGGCCGGCGTAGACCGTCGCAGCGCGGGTGGCGAGCCGGGCAGCCTCCCCGAGCTGGCCCACGTCGCGCGCCAAGCTCGCGCGGAAGGAGTCCAGCTCGGCGTAGACCAGGGGGTCCGTGATCCCCTCCTCGGCGAACGTCTCCTGCGCCAAGCGGAAGATGGCGCGGGCCTCCTCGAAGAAGCCGAGCACCCGCTGCGCGTTACCCAGGATCCCGAGCGCCTCGGCCATCATCCCTCCCCGGCCGGGCGCCCGCTCCGTCATCCGCTCGGCGAGGGCACAGGCGGCCTGGGTGAGGTGCATCACCTGCTCCGGCTCGGCAGGCATCGCCTGGCGTGCCCGGTCGATCAGGCGGCGCACGACGAGGGGACGGGCGTAACGGTCCTGGGACCGCAGCCGCTCCAGGCGGGCCTTCGGCTCCATGGCGAGGATCTCCGCCACCAGCCGATCGGCGGTGTCCGACTGCTCCGCCAACTCGGTCGAGTGCCGCTCCATAACCTCCTCGAGGCTGCGGAAAGCTTCCTCGAACCCCTCTGGGCCAGCGGTCAGCGCCCGCCGGCGGTCCTCGCGGAAGCGGGCGAGCTCGATCCGGCAATGCGGGCAGATGCTCGCCAGGTGCTCGAGGCCGATGAGGATGAGCGCCCGCGGCGGCAGGCGGCCGTCGTGGATCGCGCGCAGCAGGTCGCGGGTCACGTGCAGAGTGCTGTCGTCCGGCGGGATGTCGTCAGGCGGCAACTCGGGAACCCTCCTATAACAAAAAAGCCAACTCTGAAGGAACCAGCATTGCTGGAACTATACGATAAATTAGTCCTTGCACAAAAAGGTGCCGGCCGGTTTTGAGCCGGCCGGCGATCGGACTCCAAGCCCGTGATCCGGGTGTGCTGAGTCGAGGCCCTAGGCCCCGTCGGGATCTCCGCCCGGGCCGAGGTCGGATGACGGCGGGGGGCAGATGCCGTTGGGATCCGCGCCCGGGCCGAGGCAGACGGACGGCGCTGGCGGCGGGCAGCCGCCGTTCGGATCCATCCCCGGGCCGAGGCAGACCGGCGCGGAGCCGGCCAGACGATGCGCCGGCGGCGCCGGCGACGGCAGGACGAGACGGAGGGCCGCCTGCCAGAGCGCGCGCACGCCGCTCAGGATCGACCACTCCGCCGTTGCCGGCGGCTGCTGCCGCGTGGCCGCGCTCGCCGCGGCGGGCGCGATGCAGACCAGGGCAACGACGAGGAAGCCGGCGATGAACCTGTACCTTGAAGACATGATGCGGGTTCCTTTCCAGGAAAGGCAGGATCTTCGGCGGCAGGCCGAAAAGTTCCTTTCCCGCTAAAAGAGTGCGCCAGCTCGTGCCCC
Source organism: Thermoanaerobaculia bacterium (assembly GCA_030150965.1). GTDB lineage: Bacteria > Acidobacteriota > Thermoanaerobaculia > Multivoradales > UBA5704 > JASLEW01. The sequence goes on from JASLEW010000727.1 coordinate 9,515, forward strand.
AGGGGGGCATATGCCGCACCGAAAGGGAGAACCGCGGCGCTGTCAGGCGGAGAATTCAAGATCTTGAAGCGTGGCGTTGGCTGTCCGCGGCGCCGTGCGGCAGCCCCGGGCAGCGCCGCCGTCCTCGTCCGGCTGTCCTCTCCGGCCGGGCTCGCCGTGCGGCCGGCTCAGGCCGGAAGCCCGAACCGGCGCTTCATCGCGGCGGTCAGGGACTGGCGCCCCTTGGCCATCTCGCGCCAGGGGTCGCCCTTCAGCCCATCGAGGCGCTCGCTCAGGTTCCGCACGTTGAAGGCGGTGCCGCGGACGTCCCTGGACAGCTCCTCCCAGGCGAGCGGCGTCGAGACCGGGGCGCCGGGGCGGGAGCGGCAGGAATAGGCGGCGATCGAGGTGGCGCCGCGGCCGTTGCGCAGGTAGTCGATGTAGATGCGCCCCTTGCGGTGGACCTTGAGGGCGTTGGCGGTATAGCGGTCGGGCTGGGCGTCGGCGATGGCGTCGGCGATGGCGCGGGTGAAGCCCTTGACCTCTTCCCAGGTGTGCCGGCGTTGCAGCGGGAACACCACGTGCAGGCCCTTGCCGCCGGTCGTCTTGAGGAAGCTGCGCAGGCCGATGTCGGCGAGCACCGCGCGCATGCCGAGCGCCGCCTCGACCACGCGGTCCCAGGGCAGCCCCTCGTCCGGGTCGAGGTCGAAGACCACGTAATCGGGGCGCTCCGGCTGGTCGTCGTGGCTGCCCCAGATGTGGATCTCCAGGACCCCCATCTGCACCAGCGCCACCAGGCCGGCCGCCGAGTCGACGCTGGGGTAGAGCACGGTCTTGCCGCCCTCCTCGATCTCGACGCGGTGGACGACCTCCGGGAACTGGTCGGTCATGTGCTTCTGGTAGAAGCACTCGCCGCCCTGGCCGTCGGGGCAGCGCACCAGGGTCAGCGGGCGATGGGCGAGGTGGGGCAGGATCCAGCCGGCGATGCGCTCGTAGTGCAGCGCCAGGTCGAGCTTGGTGATGCCGCTGTCGGGGAAGAGGAGCTTGTCCGGGTGGGTCAGCCGCACGCCGGCCACCTCGGTGCCCGCGGCGCGTCCGGTCCTGGCGCGCCCGCCGCCACCGGCCCC
>JASLEW010000740.1 GCA_030150965.1 Thermoanaerobaculia bacterium
GGGCGCCGCCGCTGCACCCGTCCGCGGCGCTGACCCGCACCGCCCAGCGGCACGCCCTGGAGGCGGCGGCACGCGGCTCGCTGCGCGGCGAGCGGCAGGCGGCGCGGGGGATGGGCGAGCTGATGCAGGAGGAGGGCTACGATGCGCACCAGTGGGCGGAGAACCTGCTGAGCGGGCCGGGGAGCGTCGCCGAGCTGGTGAGCGCCTGGCGGCGCGACGACCACGACGGCACCTTCCGCCGGCTGCTCGACCCGGCCTTCGGCGACGTCGGCATCGGCGCCGCCACGCTCGACGGCGAGCCGCTCTACTCGATCCTGGTCGCCACCTCCCAGGGGGAGGCCTTCGCGCGCGACACCGCGGCCCTCGACGACCTGCCGCGGGTGCGCGCCGAGCTGGTCGCCCGCATCAACGCCCTCCGCCGGCGGGCGAGCGCGCCGCCGCTGGCCGAGGACGCGCGCCTCGACCTGGCGGCGCAGCGTCACGCCGAGAACATGCTGCGGCGCTCCTTCTTCGCCCACCGCGATCCCGCCGGGCAGACGGTGCGCGAGCGGGCGCGCGCCGCCGGCTACGACTGGCAGGGCGTGGGCGAGAACATCGCCGAGGGGCAGCTGACGGTCGAGCAGGCGGTGACGGCGTGGATGCACAGCCCCGAGCACCGCGAGAACATCCTGAACCCGCGGTTCCGCGACACCGGCGTGGGGCTGGCGCTCGGCCGCGACCCGCGCGGCCGCGACCACCGGGTGCTCTGGGTGCAGGAGTTCGGGCTTGCCCGCTGAGCGGCGCCCGGCGGCGGCTCCCGGGGAGACGGCCGGCGCGGCGGGCTGGTGGCGCCGCCGGGCGCGGCCTCTGGCCGGTGCCTGCCTGCACCTGCTGCGCACCCTGCCGCTGCGCTGCCGCGGCGCGCGGGAGGTGTTCGCCGGCATCCACCGGCGCAACGCTTGGCTGGGAGCGGAATCGAGCTCGGGGCCGGGGTCGAGCCTCGCCGCCACCGCGGTGCTGCGCCGCGAGCTGCCGGCGCTGCTCGCGCGGCTCGGCTGCACGTCGCTGCTCGACGCCCCGTGCGGCGACCTGTGGTGGCTCAAGGAGGCGGCGCTGCCGGTCGCCGCCTATTGCGGCGTCGATATCGTGCCGGCGGTGATCGAGGACAACCGGCGCCGGCACGCCGCCCCCGGCCGCACCTTCCTCTGCCTGGACATCCGCCGCGAGCCGCTGCCGCGGGCCGACCTGGTGCTGTGCCGCGACTGCCTGGTGCACCTGTCGTTCCGCGACGCCCTGGCGGCGCTGGCCAACTTCCGCGCCAGCGGCGCCACGTGGCTGCTCACCACCACCTTCCCCGGCCGGACGGCCAACCGCGACGCGGTGACCGGCGAGTGGCGGCCGCTCAACCTGGAGCGCGCCCCCTTCCGCCTGCCGCCGCCGGTGGCGCTGATCGCCGAGGAATGTCCCGAGGACGGCGGCGCCCACGCCGACAAGAGCCTCGGCCTGTGGCGCCTCGGCGACCTGCCGGCCTAGTGTCCCGCACGGCCAGTTCGTATGGTATTCGCTTGCCCTCCGGCTCCCTGGCGGCGTTGCGCATCCGCGAGCGGCTACGCCGCGTCGGCCTCGGTCTCGCGGCTGGGGACGGCCGCCGGCTGCTCCCAGCCGGAGCCGTGGCGCAGCAGGGCGAGCAGCGGCGTCGTCGCCATGGTGGTCAGCAGCGCCATGACGACCATCATCGCGAACAGCTCCGCCGACAGCACGTGCAGGCTGAGGCCGATGTCGAGCACGATCAGCTCGACCAGGCCGCGGGTGTTCATCAGCACGCCGAGCGCCGCGGCGTCGCGCCACGGCAGGCCGCAGAGGCGCGCCGCAATGGAGGCGCCGCCGAACTTGCCCAGCGCGGCAACGGCGACGATGGCGGCGAGCAGCAGCCAATCGCGCGGGCCGCGCACCAGGGAGACCTGGGTGCGCAGGCCGGTGAAGGCGAAGAAGGCGGGCAGCAGCAGCACCACCACGATCCCCTCGAGCTGCGCCCGCAGCTCGCGGGCGATGCGCGAGTCGTGCGGCACGATGACCCCGAGGACGAAGGCGCCGAAGATGGCGTGCACGCCGATCGCCTCGGTGATCAGGGCGGAGCCGAGCAGGGCGACGAACGCCACCGTCATCGCGCCGGTGGTCAGCCCCCGCGGATCGTGGTCCCGCACCAGCTTCGCCAGCAGCGGGCGCAGCGCCAGCAGCAGGCCGATGTAGGCGGTGGTCAAGAGCACGGTCGTCACCGCCGAGCCCGACTGGGCCTTGACCACGCTGACCACGAAGGCCAGCAGGCACCAGGCGGTGACGTCGTTGATCGCCGCCGCGGTGAGCGCGACGATCCCCAGGGGCGTCCGCTGCAGCCGGCGGTCGGTGAGGATCCTGGCGAGGACCGGGAAGGCGGTGATCGACATCGAGACGCCCAGGAACAGGGCGAAGGCGGTGAACGGGACGTCGCGCGTCGAGAGCGCCGGATAGAGCAGCAGGGCGAGCGCGGCGCCGAGCACGAAGGGCAGCGTGATGCTGGCATGCGAGATGGCGATGGTGGACTGGGTGCGCTGGCGGAGCGCCGCCGGGTCCAGCTCCAGGCCGACCAGGAACATGAACAGGATCACGCCGACCTGGGCGATGACGCTGAGGTAGGGGGCCACCGCCGGCGGCAGCAGGAAGGCCAGCGCCGGCGGCGACAGCCGGCCGAGGAGCGACGGGCCGAGCAGGATGCCCGCCAGCACCTCGCCCACCACCGGCGGCTGCCCCAGCCAGCGGAAGACCGATCCCACCAGCCGCGAGGCGACGAGGATCACCACCAGCGCCAGGAGCACGTGCGGCAGGGCGTCGCTCGGACCGGGCGCGGCGGCGGCCGGAGCGGCTCCGGAGGCGGCGGCCGAAGGCGCGCCCGGGGCGGCTCCGGCAACCGCGGCCGTGCCGGCAGGGCTTCCGGCCGAGGCCGGCGGGGGCGCGGCGAGCGTCTCTCCCCAGGCACGGATCCACAGGAAGAGGACCACGGCGACCGCCACCATCAGGAAGTAGATGGCGACGGCAAGGAGCGGCGAGCGGCGGGTCCTCTCCATGTTCGCGGGGCGTGGCGCCGGCGCCGGGCGGCTCGCTGCCGCCGCGGCGCCCATATCCAGGAGAGTGCCTGCCGGGGCCGCGGTGAGCCCGGCGAGGCGGCGGCCTGCCGGCCGGCGCCGCTCCGCCGGCCGCCGGGACCAGGCGACCCGCGCGGCCCTAGCGGCTGGCCCCGGAGGCCGGCCCGGCGACCACGAAGTCGGAGGTCGCGGTCTGCGATCCGGCGGCGCCGGAACCGGTGACCACCAGCCGGTAGGCGCCGGGGGCCAGCGCCTGGGGCGGCCGCACGAACGCCTTGTAGACGTCGGGGCGGTCGCCGGCGCCCGGCACCAGCGGGCCCAGACGGATCGGGCAGCTGCCGAGGTCGCGGCCGTCCGCGCTCTCCACCTTCGCCTCCGTCTTGAAGTCTCCGCCCAGGTTGTAACCTGCCAAGGCAACCGGCACCTCCTCGCCCGGCCGCAGCGCCGGCCGCGAGGCGGGAACGAACGCCTGCTGGCCGACGACGAACGGATAGGACTCGTTCTTCAGCTGGCCGCGCGGGGTCTCGCGCACCACCGCCCAGAGGCCCCCCGGCTCGGGGAAGAGCGGCGGCAGGAGCACCTCCTCGCTGCCGGCGAAGGCCGGCACCTTGAGCATCACCGTGCGCTTGCCGAAGGCGCCGGTGGCGCCGTTGCGCAGCAGCACCCGCAGCGCGTATTCGCCCGGCGGCAGCTCCAGGTGGCCGTAGAACTTGAGGCCGCCGTCGTGCAGCAGCGTCCCCGCCTTGGCCAGGTCGATCTGGACGGTCTGGTTGAAGGCGTCGCGGACGGAGCCGTTGGGATCCACCGCGTAGGCGTAGACCTCGGCCGGCAGGACCTTGCCGGTCATGCCGTCGAGCAGCGTCCGGCCGTCGGCCTCGATGAACACCGGCACGTAGGCGCGGCCGGCGCCGGCGCGGAAGGGCGCCGCCAGGACCGCCGTGGTCACCGATCCGGCCTGGTTGGCGCCCATCAACTGGTCGGCGGCGGCGAGCATCCTCTCCACCGGCCGCCGCTGGTTGTAGGGGCGCGGCGCGAAGTAGCCGTTGCGGAAGGTGAGCTTGGTGCCGCGCGGCGCGTTCTTGAGCTGCACCTTGATGGGATGGTACGAGCCGTCCTCGCGCAGCCCCTCGGGCTGGAAGCTCAGCACGTAGGTGACGCTGGTGCGCTTGAGCAGCTGGCCCATCGCCTGGCCGAGGTCGTTCATGTTGCGGAAGACCTCGCCGCCGGTGTCGTGCGCCATCACCAGCAGCGACCCCTCGCCGGAGGTGTGGGCGGTGGCGTCGAGGTCGATGCCGCGCAGGCCGCTGATGTCGATCGATTCGATCACGCAGTCGGAGCGGCGGAACTGCGCCAGCATCTTCTCCAGCTCGTTGGTCTGGCGCGTGCTGCCGAAGCGTTCCTCCGAATCGACGGCGATCGTGGCGCCGGCCATCGCCGCCTGCGCCATGGCCTGCTGGTCCTCCATGTCCTCCGAGCCGGTGAGGATGGTGCTGTCGAAGCCCTCGGAGAAGAGCACCACCAGCTTGCGGCCGGCGACCGCCTCCATCATATGGGCGAGGTCGGCGAAGGCGCTGGTGAGCGGCGCCACCTGGTTGCGCCGCTGCGCCATCTCGTCGTGCTGGCCCTGCACCACCTCCATCCCCTCCTGCAGGACCTCGACCATGAAGGCCTGGATCTCGGCCTCGGCGACGGCCGCGCGGCTTGCCGACGCGCCCTGCTGAACGAAGCTCTGGCCGGGATCCGGCGGCTGCTGCTGCTGGTTCTCGAGGTTCTGCTCGGCGTTGGAGAGGCTGCTGAGGGCCTGGGCGATGTCGAAGGCGCTGGTGCCCCACCCCCCGTCCGGGATCCCCTTGTCGATGCGCTGGGCGCCGACCTGCTGCACGGCGCGGGCGATCAGCCGCAGGTCGGAGGTGAAGCCGAGGAGCATCCGCATGCCGTTGACCGGGCTGTAGACCGCCACCGCCACCAGGTCGGACGGGGTGAGCGTCTTGAGCAGCGACTGCATGATGGCGACGCGCGACTGGCGCAGCGACTTGGGGTTGGAGTTGGCCAGGTCGAAGAGCAGCAGGAAATGGCGCTTGCCGGCGGCCGGGATGTCCGCCGAGATGCGCTGGGCCTCGGGCGTCCCCAGATCGACCACGTCGAAGCCGGTGATCGGCTGCCGCCTGCGGCCCTCGGTGATCTCGAAGTCGGCGGCGGTGAGCCCGCGCACCGGCTCGCCGTCGCGCACCACCTGGACCGGGACCTCCACCACCGTGACGCCGGTGCTCTCGGTGAAGGTCCGGTCCGGCGGTGCGGCGCCGAGGAGCAGAACGGAGAGCAGCGAACCAACCAACACGCTGGAGCCGGAGACGGATCTCATGGCCATTCCCCCTCTGAATTGCCTTGAGTGTACTACAGAGCAAACGGATTGGCTATATGTGCACCGTTAAATTGTAAATAGCCACTATGGCTGTCTTTTCGTGCTCACCGGGTGCCAGGTCGTCATCTGAGAGGGCACGGACGGGCTCGCCCGGCGCGCGCTCAGACGATGGAGGGGATTCTTGAGCTGAAGACGCTAAGATCCTGTCCAAGGGATGGAGGCAGAATGGAATATGAGTCTCGCGACGAAGGTTTAAGTCGGCGTGTCCCTTGCAGAGGCAAGGGATCGGAGGAGGCCAGAGAATGTCAGAACGCATGACCCTGCCCGTTCTTCCCCTGCGGGAGTTCGTCCTTTTTCCGGGTGTCACCGCGCCCATCCAGGCCGGCAAGCCGGCCACCCTGCGCGCCATCGAGGCGGCGCTCGGCAACCCTGAGCATCTGGTCTTCGCGGTCTCGCAGCGCGAGGAAGCGGCGGCGGTGACGCCGGAGGTGCTGCACACCATCGGCACCGTGGCGCGGATCGGCCAGATCCAGCGCGGTTTCGCCGGCATGCAGTTGCTGCTCCAGGGGGAGCACCGCGGCATCGCCATGCGGATCAACGAGGGCGACGGCGGCTACCTGCAGGCGGTGGTGCGCGAGGCCGAGGAGATGCTGCCGCTCAACCCGCAGGACCCGGCCTTCCTCGGCCTGTTCCGCGAGCTGCGGCAGCGCGCCTCGGAGCTGGGCAAGAAGTCGGGCCTGCCCGACGAGGTCGTGCACCAGGTGCTGGAGGCGGTGAACGACCCCGGCCGCCTGGCCGACCTGGTGGCCGCCTACACCGACCTGACGCCGGTGCAGCGCCAGATGCTGCTCGAGACCCTGTCGGTCGAGGAGCGGGTGCGGCGGGTGCTGGTGCACGTGCAGCGGCAGCTCAAGGTGCTGGAGGCGCAGGAGGAGATCAAGTCGCGCGTCCAGGAGGAGATCGGCGACCGGCAGCGCGAGATGATCCTGCGCGAGCAGCTCAAGGCCATCCAGAAGGAGCTGGGCGAGGGCGACGAGCCCGGCGACGCCGACGAGCTGCGCGAGAAGCTCAAGCAGCTCGCGCTGCCGCCGGTGGTGCGCAAGGAGGTGGACCGCGAGATGGCCCGCCTGAAGCGCGCCGGCCGCGAGGGCATGGAGGCGCAGGTCATCCGCACCTACCTGGAGACCATCGCCGAGCTGCCGTGGAGCGAGCGCAGCGCCGAGTCGCTCTCCATCCCGGAGGCCGCGCGCATCCTGGAGGAGGACCACTACGCCCTGGGCGACGTCAAGGACCGGGTGCTGGAGTTCCTGGCGGTGCGCCAGCTGCGCCAGGCGGCCACGGCGAATCGCGCCACGGTGCTCGACAGCGGCGAGGCCGGGAGCACGGCGGACGAGGCGGAGGGCGACCCCCGGGGCGGCGGTGCCGGCGCGCCGGCGCCGGCGATCCCTGCCGACGGCGACGGCGCGGTGCCGTCGCCGATGGTGGCGGCGGCCGAGCCGGCGACGGCGGCCGAGCCTCCGGCGGCAGCCGAGCCTCCGGCAGCGGCCGGGCCGGCGACGGCGGCCGAGCCTTCGACGGTGGCCGAGCCGGCGACGGCTTCGACCGGCGCCGCGCAGGCGGCGGAGGCGGAGGAGGATCGCGAGACGCGGACGGTATCCGGAGCCGGGGACGCCGGCATGGGCGAGGACAGGATCCCCCAGACCGAGAGGCCCGGGAAGGCCGAGAAGCAGGCGGAGTCGGAGAAGGGGGCCAAGGGGCCGATCCTGCTCTTCGTCGGCCCGCCCGGCGTCGGCAAGACCTCGGTGGCCAAGTCGATCGCCCGCGCCATGGGGCGCGAGTACGTGCGCATCTCGCTCGGCGGCGTGCGCGACGAGGCCGACATCCGCGGCCACCGGCGCACCTACGTCGGCGCCATGCCGGGGCGGATCATCCAGGGCATGAAGCAGGCGGGGACCAAGAACCCGGTCTTCCTGCTCGACGAGGTGGACAAGCTGGCGGTGTCGTTCCAGGGGGACCCGGCGAGCGCGCTCCTCGAGGTGCTCGACCCGGCGCAGAACGACACCTTCACCGACCATTACCTGGGGGTGCCGTTCGACCTGTCGGAGGTGCTGTTCATCGCCACCGCCAACTTCATCCAGTACATCCCGGGGCCGCTGCTCGACCGCATGGAGGTGGTGCAGTTCGCCGGCTACACCGAGCAGGAGAAGCTGACCATCGCCCGGCGCTTCCTGGTGCCGCGCCAGCTCAAGGACAACGGCCTGACCGCCGAGCAGCTGACGATCACCGACGCGGCGATCGCCGAGACCATCACCAGCTACACGCGCGAGGCCGGCGTCCGCCAGCTGGAGCGCGAGATCGGGCGGCTGGCGCGCAAGGTGGCGCGGCGCGTCGCCGCCGGCGAGGTGCAATCGACCGAGGTGGGGGCGCCGTCGGTGCACGAGCTGCTCGGGCGGCCGAAGGTGCATCCGGAGCGGGCGGCGGGCCAGGACGCCATCGGCACCGCGACCGGCATGTACTACACGCCGACCGGGGGCGACATCATGTTCGTCGAGGTGTCGACCATGCGCGGCAAGGGGGAGCTGGTGCTCACCGGCCAGCTGGGCGACGTGATGAAGGAGTCGGCGCGGGCCGCCTGGAGCTACGCGCGCTCGCACGCCGTGTCGCTGGGCATCAAGGACGAGCGCTTCGACCGCGACGTGCACATCCACGTGCCGGCGGGGGCGATCCCCAAGGACGGCCCGTCGGCCGGCGTCACCATGGCCACCGCCCTGGTGTCGGCGCTGTCGGAGCGGCCGGCCCGCCACGACATCGCGATGACCGGCGAGGTCACCCTCTCCGGCCGCGTGCTGCCGATCGGCGGGGTCAAGGAGAAGGTGCTGGGGGCGGTGCGCGCCGGCATCCGCACCGTGCTGCTGCCCAAGGACAACGAGGCCGACCTGGAGGATCTGGCGCCCGAGGTGCGCGAGTCGCTGGAGATCTTCCTCGCCGAGGATCTCGGGCAGGTGCTGGCGCTGACGCTGCGCGGCGCCTCGTTCCGCGAGGGGCGGCTGCTCTTCGACGACCCGCTGGTCGTGGCGGCGGGGACCGGAGCCGTCGGCGACGGCCTGGACACCGGGTTGCCGTTCGGCGGGGTGCCGCATTGAGGCGGCCGGATGCGCTAAGCTAACGCCGTTTTATCCGCAGCATGACCTTGACCGGCCGGCGCGACGTTGCGCCGGCCGTTTTTTTGCCGGCCGCGGCCGGGCCAAGGGGATGGGCGAGGAGCGCCGGCAGCTCGCCGAGCTGCCGGCGGTGGAGACCTCGGATCACAGATGGAAGGCGAGGCCGCCGACGATCTGGCCGCCGGAGAGGTCGAGGCGGCCGAAGCCGTTGAAGTCGCCGCCCAGATTGGCGTGGGCCACGGTGTAGCGGCCGTCCACCAGGAGCGCCATGTAGCGGGTCACCGGCACCTCGAGGCCGGCGACGAAGAAGTAGCCGAAGGCCGCGCCGCTGTCGGTGAAGCGGGCGCCGAAGATGGCATTGTTGTTGTTGAAATCGATGAAGTCGCCGTTCTCGTGCAGGCGCCAGCCGTAGACGCCGATCCCGGCGCCGAGGTAGGGGATGACCGGCGCGTGGGTGCCGGCCGGGAACAGGGTGTAGGCCGCGGTGCCGGCCGAGATGTCGATCGCGGTGCGGTGGAAGATGGGGTTGTTGTTCTGGTCGGCGAAGCCCCTGTAGGCCTCGTCGGCGGTGCCGTTGTAGTAGCTGGCCGAGATCATCAGGGCGTTGTAGCGGTCGAAATGGAAGATGAAGTCGCCGCCGCCGATGACGTCCTGGAAATCGCTGCGGCTGGCGGTGAAGTTGCGGAAGTTGTCGTTCCAGTACGAGCCGTTGAAGGTGGGCAGGAACTCGCCGGCCCACAGGCGCAGCTCGACGAACTGGTTCGAGGGGTGGCGGTCGTAGTACTGCGGCGGCGGGGGGGGCGGCGGATAGGGCGGCGGCGGAGGTGGATATTGGGCCAGCAGCGGAGCCGCCATGAGCACCAGGGCCGCCAGGCCCAGAAACGTGCGAAGCGTGGATCTCATCTTTTAGCCTCCTCTTGTACAGCTGTCCGCGTGGAAGGCCCAGCAACGACGATGCCAGGAAACGCCGCGGCGCCAGGGATGGGCGGCCCGGGCGCCCGCGGCAGGCCGCCGGAGGCGGGCACGGAGGGGGACAACGGGACAGGAGGGAGGGCGGCGCCGGAGCTTCGCTGGCCTGCGGCGGCGGGCCGCGGACAGGAGGGAGAGGGGCGGCGACCTCCGCGGAGGACGCAGGCGGCATCTGGAGCGACCGGCCTCCGGCACCGTCCCTGCGCGGTTGCGAGGACGCACCGCCCGGCCGGCGGGATAGGAAGCGGCCCGGGCAGGGCGGATGGCCGCTGCCCGGGCACGATCAGAGCTCGCTCCTGGCCAGGTCGTTCGTGCGCAAGCCAGGTCGTTCATGCGCAGGCGAGCCGCCTGCCGGCTCCCTGGCGTCGCGGACCGTCAGGGAACCGGGACCGGGATGGCTGCGATGGCTGCGATGGCTGCGATGGCTGCGATGGCTGCGCCAGGATCGCGCGACCTGCGCAGTCTGCGTGCTAGTGGCCGCGGATGCTTGCCAGCAGCACTGTCGGGCCGCCGCAGGGGGCGTTGGGGTCGCGGTCGAAGAGCTTGCCGGAGACGCGCACCACGTCACCGGCCTGGTAGGTGCCGAGGTCGCCGTCCAGCGCCACCACGATGTGCTTGTTGGTCTCCAGGGTCGGGCAGGTGCCGACCGCCTCGTGCAGCGTGCCGACCAGCGTCACGTCGCGGTGCGGCCCCTGGTACACGTAGCGGCCGTAGCGGTCAGGCAGGTCGCGATAGGCATCGGGCCGGTCGGGGCCGGGGCTGCCGGGACCGGGGCCGGCGGCGCCGTACCTCGCGTCGGGGCCGGGGGCGCCGTACCTGGCGTCGGGACCGCGGTCGGGCAGGTCAAATCGGCCGGTGCGCTCGGCATAGCGCAGGAACGGCTCGCCGCCCCGTTCGTCGAAGGCCACGACGTCGTGGTGGCCGTCCGCCCACAGGGTCTCCACCGCCGCCACCTCGAAGCCCGGGGCGCCGCAGCCCGGATCGGGGGCGTAGCGCCCCTCCAGGCGCGCGTGGTCGCCGTCGATCAGGCCGCGGGTCTCACCGCGCAGGGCAAGGATCCGGCCATTGTGCTGGCGCAGCATCAGGCAGCGGCCATGGACGCTCACGTTGCCGTCGATGCGGGTGATCTCGGGGTACTCGGCCGACGAAGGCCGGGCGGGCAGCATCAGCCCCGCCGCCAGGAGCAGCGCGGGGCCCAGGACTCGGTGGGTCGATCGTCGCAGGCAATTCATGATGATCCTCCTTTGGCCGCGGACCGCGCAGAATGGACTGCCGCGGTCCCTCCAGGGGAAGCTCCCGAGGGGCTTTCGCTCGGCCAAGCGGAGTAAGAGCAAGGCGCCTGCCAGATCGCGCCCGAGAAGGCGTAAGGCAGGCGTACTCAGGCGTAGCCGATCGGGCTCGGATCAGCGGCCGAGAACGGTGTCGATGCCGGAGAAGACCTGGTCCAGATGGCGCCGGGAGACCTTGCCAGCTCGTTCACTCAACTGCTGCCTGTCGATGGCGACGATCAGGGAAACGTTGGCCACGGAGTCCTTGGGGAGCCCGGTGGTGGATGCAGCCAGCAGCACATTGCCCGGTGCTTCTGCCCACACCAGATCTCGCCCTGACCGATCACCATTCAACGCGCTCCAAAGCTCGGCGCGCGGCCCTTCTGCTAAAGCCATCCGTGGTGGTTCCCGCCTGATCGACGACCCGATTCATCGCCTCTGTCAGCCTGTCAGGAGCGTGCCTGGCAACGAACTCCTGCATGGCGCGACTGTAGAGCTGACTACGCGAGGTTTGCAGCGCAGAGGCGAGACGCTCGGCCTCTTCGAACACTTCGTCGGGAATGGAGACTGCCGTTTTCATACCCGCAGTATAACCGGCCAGGGCTACAGGCTCACCGGCTGGCCGCCCAGGCGGGCCTCCGTCCAGCTTCGCCCTTGCGCCGCCTCCACCCCACTCGCCCGCGACCTGCCGGGTCGCGGCGTGTCTGCGCAACGCGCGCCGGCGCCAGGGCGTCACGCGCAGGTGACCCGATCAGCCAGGTGAGCCAGCCGCGGTCGGCCAGGCCACCGAGGACCGGATCGGCGGGCGGCTCCCGGCTCCGGGCCGCCCGGCGGCGCACCGGGCGCCGCGCGGACGGCAGGGCGCGCCGCGCGGCTCGCTCGGGCCCTCGCTCGCTGGGGTGGTCAAGACGGCAGAGATTGTAGAATGCCGGCGCGATGAACGGTCAGCCTGGCAAGCCGATGATCCAGGTCGAGAGCCTGACCAGGACGTTCGGCGAGCTCGTGGCGGTCAACGACGTCTCGTTCGCCGTCGCGGAGGGGGAGATCTTCGCCTTCCTGGGGCCCAACGGCGCCGGCAAGACGACGACGATCAAGATGCTCACCACGCTGCTCGCGCCGACCCGCGGCAGGATCGCGATCGACGGTCTCGACCCGATGGCCCAGCCCAACGAGGTGCGCAAGCGCTTCGGCATCGTCTTCCAGGACCCCAGCCTCGACGACGAGCTGACGGCGTGGGAGAACCTGGACCTCCACGGCGCGCTCTACAAGGTGCCGCGCCGGCTGCGCGCCGAGCGCAGCGAGACCCTGCTGCGGCTGTTCGAGCTGTGGGAGCGGCGGGCCGAGCCGGTGAAGCGCTTCTCGGGCGGCATGCGGCGGCGGCTGGAGATCGCGCGCGGCCTGCTGCACACGCCGCGCGTGCTGTTCCTCGACGAGCCGACGCTGGGCCTCGATCCGCAGACCCGCAACCAGCTGTGGACCCAGGTGCGGACGCTCAACGAGAGCGAGCGGGTGACGGTGTTCCTGACCACCCACTACATGGAGGAGGCGGACCGGGTGGCGCACCGCATCGCGATCATCGATCACGGCCGGATCGTCGCCCAGGGAACGCCCGCGGAGCTCAAGGCGCAGACCGGCGCCGAGACGCTCGAAACCGCGTTCCTGGCGCTCACCGGCACCACCATCCGCGACGAGGCGGCCACCGCCGCCGATCAGATGCGCAACGTGGCGCGCATGTTCCGGCGGCGCTAGCCGCCGCGCCGGCCACCGGGCGAGACACCGACTCCTCAAGACGGTTCAGGACCCCAGGACCCGCACCCGATGAACGCGATCTACATGCTGTGGCTGCGCCAGATCAAGCGCTACGTGCGGTCGCGCGCGCGCATCGTCGCCTCGCTCGGCCAGCCGCTGCTGTTCCTGCTCGCCCTGGGCTTCGGCTTCGGGCCGATCTTCCGTCAGGCCGGCCAGGGCGACTACATTCAATTCCTGGCGCCCGGGGTGATCGCCATGGCGGTGCTGTTCACCTCGATCTTCGCCGGCATCGAGCTGATCTGGGACCGCCAGTTCGGCTTCCTCAAGGAGACGCTGGTGGCGCCGGTGCCGCGGCTGATCATCATGATCGGCCGCACGCTGGGCGGCGCCACGGTGGCGCTGATCCAAGGGCTGATCGTGGTGCTGATCTGCCTCGCCGCCGGCTTCCGCGCCAACCAGGCCGGCGGGGTGGCGCTGGCCCTCCTGTTCATGACCCTGATCGCGGTGATGTTCACCGCGCTGGGCACGGCCATCGCCTCGGTGCTGAGCGATTTTCAGGGCTTCCAGCTGGTGATGAACTTCCTGGTGATGCCGATCTTCTTCCTCTCCGGCGCGCTCTTTCCGCTCGCCCACCTGCCGCGGCTGCTCGCGCTCATCACCGCGGCGGATCCGCTCGCCTACGGCGTGGATGGGCTGCGCGCGGCGCTCGTCGGCGTCGCCCACTTCGGCATCGCCACCGACCTGGCGGTGCTGGGGACGCTCTGCGCCGTCCTGCTCGCGGCCGGCAGCTATCTCTTCTCGCGCATCCAGCTGTAGCGCTCAGCCCCTGGGCAGGAGCAGGCGCACCAGGCGGTCGATCTGGCGCGCCCGCTCCGGCGCCGCGCCCGGCTCGAAGACGAGGCCCACCACGTCGCGCATGCGCCAGCGCACCCGCGCTTCCAGCTGCAGGAGCTCGGAGCGGCCCGGCAGCTCGAGGGCGAAGCGCACGGTGTCGCCGGCTTGCCACGCGGCCGGCGCGGCGCTCAGGCAGCCGCCGCCGTGCGACAGGTCCTCCAGGCGCACGGTCACCGCCGGAGCGCCGGCCGGCCGCAGCTGCACCTCGCGGTCGATGCGGATGCGCGGGTCGAGCCGGGTCGCCGGCGCGAGCAGCGCGTGCAGCCGCCGCGTGCGGTGGTAGATGGCCAGGCTGCGCAGCCGCGTCTCGACCTGCGGGTGGCGCTCCAGGAAGGTCCACAGCGGATGCTGCGGCAGGCGCACCACGGTCGCCGGGCCGAGGGCGGCGGCCTGGAGCTGGCGCCGCGCGCCGTCCAGCACCTCGATCTCGCCGAAGACCTCGCCCGGGACCACGTCGCGCACCCGCTCGATCGGCTCGCCGACCACCTTGCTCTGGATGACGACGCCGCCGTCGCGCACCAGGTAGAGGCCGTCGCACTCCGCGCCGCGCGCGTAGACCACCTCGCCCCCGGCCAGCCGCCTCTCCTCCGCCACGCTCTCCAGCTCCGCCAGCTGGCGCTCGCCGATCCCCTCGAAGACCGCCACCTGGCGCAGGAACGATCCCGGCATAGCCCTCCGTGCGGTCCCGGCCGGCCTTCAATGTTTCAGTCTGCTCGCCTATTCTGTCACAGGAGCGCCGTCCGCGGTGCCGGAGCTGGTGCCGGACCGGCTTCTCGGCCCGGAGCACTCTTCCGGCCGCGGTGGGGGCGAGAGGGGAGCCCCGTCCTCGCCGGTCAGGGAGCGACCGCGGGCGCCGCCAGGGCGGCGAGCAGGGCGAGCCGCGCCAGATCTCCCACCCGGCCCGCGCCGGCGGACGGCGGCGGCCTCATGGCGGCGGTTGCTGGCCGGGCTCCCTGGCCTCGTTCTCCTGCCATTTGACGAGGTCGTTGAGGACCCGTGCCGCCAGGGCCGTCCAGCCGGTCTGGTGGCTCGCGCCCAGGCCGCGGCCGTCGTCGCCGTGGAAGTACTCGTGGAAGAGCAGGAGGTCCCGCCAGTGCGGGTCGGCGGCGAAGCGCGGATCGCCGCCGTGGCAGGGGCGGCGGCCGTCGTGGTCGGGCTGGAAGAGGCGGGCGAGGCGGCGGCGCAGCTCCTGCGCCACCTGGTCGAGGTTCATCAGCCGGCCCGAGCCGGTCGGGCACTCCACCTGCACCGTGTCGCGGTAGAAGTGGTGGTACTTCTCCAGCGCCTCGATGAGCAGGAAGTTGAGCGGGAACCAGACCGGGCCGCGCCAGTTGGAGTTGCCGCCGAACAGGCCGGTCCGCGATTCGCCCGGCTCGTAGCGCACGCTGTAGACCTGGCCGTCCACCGGGAACTCGTAGGGCCTGGCGAGGTGCACCCGCGACAGCGACCGGACGCCGTGGGGCGAGAGGAACTCCTCCTCGTCGAGCACGTAGCGCAGCACGCGCACCAGCCGGTCGCGCGACGGGATGGCGAGCAGGCGCATGGTGTCGTCCGGATGGCGGGGCGACTCCATGAAGGTGACGTAGTGCGCCAGGTCCTGGCGGTTGTCGAGGAACCACCTGAGCCGCCTGGTGAAGCCCGGGAGCTTGCGGTAGACGGTCTCGGAGAGGGTCGAGACCGCGAACAGCGGGATGATGCCGACCGCCGAGCGCACGCGCAGCGGGATGCGGGTGCCGCCCAGGGTGAGCTGGTCGTAGTAGAAGCCGTCCTCCTCGTCCCACAGCCCCGAGCCGCCGAGCGAGTTCATGGCGTCGCAGATCGCCACGAAGTGCTCGAAGAACTTCGACGCCAGGTCCTCGTAGGCGGCGTCCTTGCGGGCCAGCTCCATGGCGATCGACAGCATCGACGCGCAGGTGAAGGCCATCCACGCCGTGCCGTCCGCCTGCTCCAGGAAGCCGCCGGTGGGCAGCGGCTGCGAGCGGTCGAAGACGCCGATGTTGTCGAGCCCCAGGAAGCCGCCGGAGAACAGGTTCTTGCCCTCGTAGTCCTTGCGGTTCACCCACCAGGTGAAGCAGAGCAGGAGCTTCTGGAAGGCGCGCTCCAGGAACAGCCGGTCGCGCTCCCCCTTGGCGGCGGTCATCTTGTAGACCCGCCAGGCGGCCCAGGCGTTGACCGGCGGGTTGACGTCGCCGAAGGCGAACTCGTAGGCCGGCAGCTGCCCGTTCGGATGCATGTACCACTCGCGCTTGAGCAGGATCAGCTGCTCCTTGGCGAAGGCCGGGTCGATCTTGGCGAAGCACACGCAGTGGAACGCCAGGTCCCAGGAGGCGAACCACGGGTACTCCCAGGAGTCGGGCATCGACAGCACGTCGTCGGCGTGGAAGTGGAGCCACTGCGCGTTGCGCCCCTGGCGGCGGGCGGCCGGGGGCGGCGGCTGCGCCGGATCGCCCTCCAGCCAGTCCTTGACCACGTAGCCGTAGTACTGCTTGGACCAGAGGAGGCCGGCCACGGCCTGGCGGATGATGAGCCGGTCGTCCGCGCCGGCGGCGGCGCGCACGTGGGCGGCGAAGAAGGCGTCGGCGTCGCGGCGGCGCTCCGCGAAGACGGCGGTGAAACCGGCGCCGAACGGCTCGCCCGCCGGCGCCAGCGGCTCGGCGCCGCCGGCCAGGCGCAGCGCCACCGTCACCTCGCCCTGGGCCGGCACCTCCAGGCGGTAGTGGAGCGCCGCCTTGGTCCCCTCGCCGGCAGGGTTGACGGCGCCGGCGCGGCCGTGGACGAGCGCCTCGTGGAAGGCGTCCTTGACGAAGGGCGCGGTGTTGGGGACGCCGAAGAGGCGCTCCAGGTTGGTCTCGTTGTCGGTGAAGAGGACCGCCTCCGGCGGCGTCTCGGCGTGGAGGACGAAGCGGCCGAGCGTCGCGTGCTCGGCGATCAGCTGGGTGGCGCCCGCGGCGGCACCGGCCCCGGCGTCCGCGGCGGCCTGGACGGCGCCGCGCGAGATGCGCGGCTTCGGCCAGTGCTTCTCCCCCTGGCGGCCCCAGGACCAGCTGTTGCGGAACCAGAGGGTGGGCAGCAGGTGGGCGGTGACCGCCTCGGGGCCGCGGTTGGCGAGGGTGATGCGGATCAGGGTGTCGTCGGGCGACGCCTTGGCGTACTCGACGAACACGTCGAGGTAGCGGCTGTCGTCGAAGACGCCGGTGTCGGCCAGCTCGAACTCGCCCTGGTCCCGGCCGCGGCGCCGGTTCTCCTCCACCAGCCAGGTGTAGGGGAACTCGCGGTGCGGGTACTTGTAGAGCGCCCTGGCGTAGGAGTGGGTGGGCGTCGCGTCGAGGAAGAAGTACGCCTCCTTGACGTCCTCGCCGTGGTTGCCCTCCGGCCCGGAGAGGCCGAACAGGCGCTCCTTGAGGATCGGGTCGCGGCTGTTCCACAGCGCCGGCGCGAAGCACAGGCGGCACTCGCGGTCGCACCAGCCGAGCAGGCCGTCCTCGCCCCAGCGGTAGGCGCGGCTGCGGGCGTGGTCGTGCGGCAGGTAGGTCCAGCACTCGCCGTGCTCGGAGTAGTCCTCGCGCACGGTGCCCCACTGGCGCTCGGAGAGGTAGGTCCCCCAGCGCTTCCAGTTCTTCTCCCGCCGCGCGTCCTCGGCCAGGCGTTGCGACTCCGGGTCCAGCGCCATCGCGCCTCCTCCGGGGGCTCTCTGCCGCCCCTCAGCTTGCCGGCCTGCCGCCCACCGGCCCCACTGCCCTCCGCCCCCCTCCTCCATCGGCGCCGGGTGCCGCCTCAGGCGACCACCTGCAGGGAGAGGCGCAGCAGCTCGCCCAGCGACCAGGCCTGGAAGGGGCAGCCGCGCGGCGTGTGCGGCGGGTCGCCGTCGGCGATCTCCGGCAGGTGGCCCAGGCCGGGGTCGCCGACGCGGGCGAGGAGCGGCGCGAGGAAGCGCTCGCGCGCCTCCCGCCTGACCTCCTCGCCGCCGCCACGGACGGTGACCCAGGCCTCGACGAACGGCCCGAGCAGCCAGGGCCACGCCGTGCCCTGATGATACGCGGCGTCGCGGCTCTCCTGATTGCCGGCGCAGCGCGGGCGGTAGCCCGGCTCCCCCGGCGCCAGGGTGCGCAGGCCGAGCGGCGTCCACAGCCGCTGCTCCACCACGTCCACCACCCGCCGCGCCCGCTCGGGCGGCAGCAGCCGGAGGGGCAGGCCGCCGGCCGCCAGGATCTGGTTGGGACGCACGCTCGCGTCCACCGCGCCCGGCCGGTGGTCCACGTCCACCACGTCGAAGAGGCAGCCGGAGGCCTGGTTCCAGAAGCGGGCGGCGAAGCTCGCGCCCGCCTCCTCCCGGAGCGCGCGCCAGCGCGGCGCCAGAGCGGCGCCGGCGGCGAGGGCGTGGATCCACAGCGCCTGCACCTCGACCGGCTTGCCGCAACGGGGGGTGACCGGCACGCCGCCGACGCGGGCGTCCATCCAGGTGAGCTGCGACCGCCCGGGCTCGCCGGCCGCGAGCAGGCCGTCGGCGTCGGCGCGGATGCCATAGCGCGTGCCGGCGGCATAGCCGCTCAGGATGGCCTCGACCGCCGCGAGCAGCGCCTGGCGCTCGGCGCTGCCGAGGGCGGAGGCGCGTTCGCCCGCCGCCCCCAGGCCCAGCGGCCGTTCGGCGC